>NZ_JBUDPI010000335.1:0-4090 GCF_054919635.1 Halochromatium sp.
TCAGGGACACTCCGATCGTGAGCCGCCAAGCACACGATGTTGGAGAGTCCCGATGAACAAGATTGGTAACCGTTCACGGGCTCACGAGCCAGAAGCCGCGAACCCTGTGGGTGCTGGACTCAGACGTCAGAACCGGCTACTGTCGAGACCATGCACCCAATCATGGTCACGATCCAAGGCCGGCGCTGCTCGCCTGATCGCAGTTTAATCGAGCGGCTGCTCTCAGAGCAACCCGACTGGGGGCGAAGCCGGCTCTCGGTGGCGCTCTGCGAGCAGTGGATGTTAGCCCTCACGCTGATTCCCAGTCAAATGCCCGAGCTATTGCACGAGGCGCTGCCGCAGCTGTCCCGGATTGATGACGCCGGTGGGCGAGTCAGAGCAGGTGGATGAGCGCGGCAGCCGCAGACGTGGTCAATGACCAACGCGCGCGTGAGTCACGCGCCGCTGAGGTGAGCGCACGTTAAGTGTGTAGTTCCGGCAAGCGTGCGTGATCCCTTGACAGGGTGGTGACTAGGATATCGCCGGTGCAAAGCCATCACCGGGGGTCCGCATGAACACCGAAACCGCCCCGCTGCCGCCATCGCCGTTAACGCTGGAAGAGGTTGCCGAGCATTTCGCGCACTGGCGCCAACGTAAGCGCCCCGGGGAACGCATTCCCGAGTCACTCTGGATCGAGGCCATCGCGCTGGTTGAGCGCGACGGGTTGTCCCGGGTGACCCGCCGGCTGCGACTCAAGCGCGGCGATCTCAAGCGCCATCGCGAGCTCCTGCGCCATGAGCAGCGCCCCAACGAACCCGCAGCGACCTTTGTCGAACTGACGCCCGCAGCGATGACGCCGCCACCTGCCGACAGGCCAGCCGCGTTAGAGCTGATCCGCCCCGACGGGCTGCGCCTGCGCATCGAGCCCGGTGACGGGATCAACGCGCAGGCCGTGCTCGATCGCTTTCTCGGGCTCGGCGGATGATCCAGCTGAGCCCACAAAGCCGCATCTTCGTCGCCCTGGAGCCAGCGGATTTCCGTCGCGGCATCGATGGGCTGGCCGCGCTCTGTCGGCAACGGCTCGCAGAAGACCCCTTCAGCGGCGCGATCTTCGTCTTCCGCAACCGCCGCAAAAGCGCCCTGAAGCTGTTGTGCTACGACGGGCAAGGTTTCTGGCTGTGCCAGAAACGCCTCTCCCAAGGACGCCTGAGCTGGTGGCCCACCTCGGCACAGGCCAGCCAACAACTCTCAGCGCGCGAGCTGCAGATCCTGTTATGGAACGGCAACCCCGAGGACGCCGCCATGGCCGAGGACTGGCGGCGTGTCGCCTGAGGGTGGCGCCTGTGCACTGGGGGTCAGTGCGCCTTGAAAGGTCCACGGCAACCAGGCCGCGGGATCAGCAAAGACGGCCGAGCGGTGGTGCAGTAAGGCACTCAAATAGTCGATCGGATTGACCCCGTTGAGCCGGCAGGTCTCGATCAGGCTACTGAGCACATCACCGACATAGGCCCCATGCAGGGTCTTGTAGAACAGACTGTTGTTGCGATAGCGCACGCTGAGCTTGAGCACCTGCTCCACGGGATTATTGTCGAGTGGTGCGCCGCGAATGCGCACAAACCCCGTCAGTGCCGCCCAGCGCTTGAGCATATAATTGAACGCCTGACCCAAGCGACTATTGGGCTCCACCTGCTTGGCCTCGAACTGCTGCGCCATCCAGCGCTTGAGGCTCGTCATCACCGGAGCGCTGTGGGCCTGATGATGCGCGAGGCGTTGGGCCGGATTGAGCTGCGCCTCGACGCACTGGGCCTCCTGCTGATAGACCTTGGCGATCGCCGCGATCACCCGCTCGCAGGCCTCTGGGAAGAAGGCCTGGATGTCGACGAACTGGCGTCGCGCATGGACCAGACAATTCAGATCCACCACCCGATCGCCATGGCGCTTGAGCGTATTGGCCGCCAACGCATCGGCCATGCGCAGCATGGGCGGCAGCGTCGCCGGGCGCAAGGCCATCAGGTCATCGAGGTTCTCCCCGGCATGTTGGCGCCCGGTGAAGAACAGACAGACCCTCTGTTCACCTTCACAGCGCAGGGCCGTGGTGTAGATCGCCTGGCGCGCCGGTGGTGGCTCGGCCTGGTTCTCCTTGATCAAGGACAGCACCCGCGCGCGGGTATCATCCTGGAACACCACCTCGAGCTGGGCGGCGAACCCCTGCAGATGGTTGAACACCACGTAGCCGACGTCGGCAACCTGCTCAACCAGCTCCCATTGGGTGGCGTCGGGCAGGGGTTGGCCCAGCATCTGCTGGAAGGTTTCCAGGCGATTGAACGGCAGACCTAAATGATAGTGCGCCATCGCCAGGATCACCTTCAGGCTGGTGTCATAGCGCTCGGGGCTGACCTCGGGTGGCAGATGGGCGACGAACAGCATCCCACAGGCACTGCAGCGTAGGCGCTCGAGTTCATAGTGGGTCACCGCCATCAACGGCTGACCGCGAAAGCGCAGGCGCACCAGGGGTGGCATGGCGTACAAGCGACCACGCGCGCAGGCCGGGCAGCGGTCGCCGGGATTGAGGTGATCGTGATCACAGCGCTGGACCTCAGCGCCGGGATAATCGGCGGCCCCCAAACGACCATGGCCTGGCGCGCGGGGTGTCTCTGGCGGCTCGGAGGGACTCGGTGCTGGGGTGTCGGTCGGCGTCTCGACACGGGCTTCGGTCTTCTCCTGGGTGTCGTTCGCCGGCTCGGTGGTGCTCGCTGCCTCGGCGCCGCTGTCGCTCGGAGCATCCGCCGGCGGCTCAGGAGGGTCTGCGGGCGGCTTGCGTGGGGTCTTCTCGGTCGGTTTGCCGAACAGCAAGCGTTTCAACGTCGCCAGACTGATGCGGGTCTCGAGCAGCGCGTGCTCAAGCCACAGCAGGGTGCGCAACAAGGGGGCGATGCGCTGCTGATCGGCAGTCTCGAGCTGACCCTGCTCGGCGAGTGCGATCAGCCGCTCGACCTCCTCGGCCGCGAGCGACTCGGGCTCGTGCTGTGGCTCGGCTACTGACATAGGCGTTGGCGACAGTCTGCCACCAGCGGGTAGAGCCACACCGTCTTCACCGGCACCTGACCCAGGCGGTGATCACCGAGCTTGCCGCGGCCCTGGGTTTCACCGACGCAGCGCCAGTTCGCCGCTCGGTAGCAGGTGCCGCGGAAGCGCTCGGCCTCGACGAAGGTCTCCAGCAGATAAGGGCGATAGCCGTAGCGTGCTTGCCAGTGCCCAGGCAAGGTGCGCGCCGCGAGCCCCAGCAGCTTGCTCGCTAGTGACGGCACGCGAATCCAGGGCAAGATGAGGAAGCGCGCGTTATTGACCACTGCGCTCAAGTGGCGCTGGCGTTGCTCGCTGCTCCAGCCGATCCACTGATCACGCGGGGCGGTCTGCCAGGCCGCCGCGCCGAAGCCGAGCACGCCGACCAAGTGCTCGCCGGCATAGGCGAAGTAACGCAGCTGTGCGCCTGGCAGCGGCTTGTAGCCAAGATAGTGATAGCGGTCGATGAGCTCGTTCCATAAGCCACCGCGAGGCCGTTCGACCACCTCCAGACGCACCGGTCCAAGCGCACTCAGTGGGGCCTCGAGTGTCAGCCCCGGCTCGCCTTGCGGTGTGCGTCGAGCGTAGCAGCGTTGCGGCTCAAAGCGCCGCCGCGGGGGCGGCAGCTCGATCAGTCCGTCGCGATAGAGCCCCAGCAGCGCGACCCGACAACTCATGTCTTTGAGGCTGCCGTCGGGCTTGCGCCAGTCGAGTGCCTCACACACCCGGTAGCTCAGCTGCTGGCGGCTGGCTCCGGCATGCATGTGCAGGATGTCGCGGATCTGCTCGAGCGCGGCGGCGTCGAAGAGCCGTCCGCTGTAGCGTTTGTTGGTCGATGTCGCTTCCATGCGCGACGTTGTACCGGAAACGAGCCCTCGTGTCCCGCAGACATCGCGTGCGCGATCATTCCCTCGATTGATCGGCCAACGGCTGCCGCAGCGTTGATCGTCACAGACGGTTCAGCAACTGGCACGCATGATTGCCGGAACTACACCACTGCTCCAAGGGCGTCGCCCCCTCGAGCCCCCGATGCGGGCTGTGGTGGTAC
>NZ_JBUDPI010000336.1:0-4058 GCF_054919635.1 Halochromatium sp.
GAAATTCGACGCCAGCTGGATGTCCATCGCGGGGCTTAGGGTATGAAAGACCTCGCCGGCTCGGTAGACACCCGTGGCCACGAACCGACTCAGGATGTCGTTGCGATTGGTCGCGATGATCAGGCGATCGATCGGCAGCCCCATGCGCTTTGCAAGCCAGCCGGCAAAGACATCGCCAAAATTGCCGGTCGGGACCGAGAAACTGACGCGACGCTCGGCATCACCGCCGCTGATTCGGCCCCAAGCGTAGAAGTAATAGATCGTCTGCGCCAGGATACGGGCCAGATTGATCGAATTGACGGCGCCGAGCCGATACCGGTGCTTAAACGCCAGATCGTTGAACAGGGTCTTGACGATGCGTTGGGTGTCGTCGAAGGTGCCCTCGACCGCGATGTTGTGAACATTGGCATCGAGCACCGTGGTCATCTGCCGTTCCTGGATCGGCGAGACGCGTCCTTTCGGATGGAGGATGAAGATGTCGATGCCAGCCTTGCCCCGCACGCCGTAGATTGCAGCCGAGCCGGTGTCGCCCGAGGTCGCGCCAAGGATGCGGAGCACACCATCTTCGCGGGCGATCAGATACTCGAACAGATTGCCGAGCAGCTGCAGCGCGACGTCCTTGAACGCCGCTGTGGGACCATGGAAGAGTTCGAGCCATTGTCGGCCTCCATGGATCGCCACCGGCGTGACCTCTGGATGCAAGAAGGTCGCGTAGGAGCGCTCGATCAGCGCAACCAGGTCGGCACGAGGGATGCTGTCACCGACAAAGGGCGTGAGCACCTCCACAGCCAACTGCTGGAAGCTGAGCTCCGACCAGCCCTGCAAGGTCTCGGCAGACAGCCGCGGAATCCGCTCCGGCACGAGCAATCCGCCATCGGTTCCTAGGCCCATCATCACCGCGTCGGCAAAGTCGACCGGCTCAACGCCGCCGCGTGTACTCAGGTATCGCATCGCAACCTAGATCGTCATTCAAGCTGAGCGCGGCGCACGAGCCCCGCAAACATGCCAAGGTAGTGAAAAGGCGCGCCAGTGGCAACAGCGTCCCTTAGCGCAAGACGCACCATATCGTCTTAAACCAATAAAAACAGCATATTAGAAGCCGCTAATGGCTCACGGTGAGCGCCACGAAGCGAGCCTTGGCAATCGCCACTCCACTCGCAAAGCCCTCTTTTCGGGCTCCGCCCCCACCCAAGTTTGAGACTTTTTCTCGGATATTCAGGCCCTTCAGCCAAGACTCCTTATCGTTGACAGGGGATTGTGCCGGACAACACAATGCCCGACCGCTGGCTTGGCTGAAGGAGTCTGCTCAGCAGCGCGTAACGATGACACCAAGAACTAAGGGTTGGCACTCCAACCTTTTCACCTAAATAACATCTCTTGAGGGAGGGACAACGCGGTGACACCCGAAAACCGTTCCGCCTACTGGAAGGCGAATATTCGCCTTGTGACCATCTTGCTTCTCGTCTGGTTCATTGTCTCCTACGGGCTGGGCATCCTGCTCGTCGAGCCCCTGAACCAATTCCACCTCGGTGGCTACCCGCTGGGCTTCTGGTTTGCTCAGCAGGGCTCGATCTACGTCTTCCTCGTACTGATCTTCAGCTACGCGTACGGGATGAACCGCCTCGATAAGAAATTCGACGTGGAAGAATAACCAGGAGCCGCAACCATGAGTAATCTCGATATCTGGACCTATTCGGTCGTCGGCTTCACCTTTGCCACCTACATCGGCATCGCCATCTGGGCCCGTGCTGGGACCACCGGCGAGTTCTATGTCGCCGGCAAGGGCGTCCACCCCGTGCTCAACGGCATGGCCACCGGCGCCGACTGGATGTCCGCTGCCTCCTTCATCTCGATGGCCGGTCTGATCGCCTTCAACGGCTACGGCGCATCGGTCTTCCTGATGGGCTGGACCGGCGGCTACGTCCTACTCGCTCTGCTGCTTGCCCCTTACCTGCGCAAGTTCGGCAAGTTCACGGTGCCGGAGTTCATCGGCGACCGCTATTACTCGCAGGCCGCGCGCATCGTTGCCGTCATCTGCCTGATCCTGGCCTCGATCACCTACGTCATCGGCCAGATGAAGGGTATCGGCGTTGCGTTCTCGCGCTTCCTCGAGGTCCCCTATGATGTCGGCCTCTACATCGGTATGGGCATCGTTGCCATCTACGCCGTGCTCGGTGGCATGAAGGGCATCACCTACACCCAGATCGCGCAGTATGTCGTGCTGATCATGGCCTACACCATCCCGGCCATCTTCATCTCGCTCAACCTCACCGGCAATCCATTCCCACAGCTGGGCCTTGGCAGCGAATATGCCCCGGAAGGCGCCGCCAGCGGCATGAGCTTGCTCGCCAAGCTCGACCAGGTCGTCACCGATCTCGGCTTCAAGGAGTACACGACGCAGACCATGGGCAGCACGCTGAACATGTTCGCCTATACCCTCTCGCTGATGATCGGCACCGCTGGTCTCCCGCACGTCATCATCCGCTTCTTCACCGTCCCCACCGTCAAGGACGCACGCTTCTCGGCCGGCTGGGCGCTGGTCTTTATCGCCATCCTCTACACCACCGCCCCTGCAGTGGGTGCCATGGCGCGACTGAACTTCACCGATACCCTGATGGTGCAGAACCCCGAGAGTACCGAGCAAGGTCTCGCGTCCTTCGAACCCCTGCCCTACGAGGAGGTACCGCAGTGGTTCAAGAACTGGCAGGAGACCGGTCTGCTGGTCTGGGAAGACCTGAACGAAGACGGCAAGATGCAGTACTACAACGACAAGGACGAGGCCACCGTCTCTGAGGCCGATGCCTTGGGGTACAAGGGCAGCGAGATCTTCCATGGTACCGGCGGCGCCCTGAAGCCTGGACCCGACCGTGACATCATGGTGTTGGCGAATCCAGAGATCGCTGGACTGCCGAATTGGGTCATCGCCCTAGTGGTCGCCGGCGGTCTGGCCGCGGCGCTCTCGACCGCAGCTGGACTGTTGCTCGCCATCTCTTCGGCCATCTCGCATGACCTGCTCAAGAGCGTGTTCATGAAGGGCATCTCGGAGAAGGCCGAGCTCAACGCTGGGCGACTCTCGATGATCGGCGCCATCCTGGTCGCTGGCTATCTCGGTCTCAACCCACCGGGCTTCGCGGCTGGCACCGTGGCCATCGCCTTTGGACTCGCCGCCTCGTCGATCTTCCCGGCGCTGATGATGGGCATCTTCTACAAGCAGATGAACAACTCGGGCGCGGTCGCCGGCATGATCGCCGGTATTACCGTCACCCTGCTCTACGTGTTCCAGCACAAGGGTATCTTCTTCATCCCCGGCACCGAGTTCCTAGCGCCGCAGTTGGGCATGGGAGCAGACTGGTTCCTCGGCATTTCGCCGAATGCCTTCGGTGCCGTTGGCGCGATCGTCAACTTTGCCGTTGCCTTCATCGTCTCGGCCGTCACCGCACCGCCACCGGAGCATATCCAGCACCTGGTGGAGGATGTCCGCGTACCGCGTGGTGCCGGCGAGGCCACTGGCCACTGAACGACAACCAATGCGCAGAGCGCGTCTTCTTGACGCCCTCTGCCAAGAGGCGACATGGCCCCGCTTTTGCGGGGCTTTTTTTGCGCACGCTGCCAGATCACTCGCTCTGAGCGAGCCTGCGCAGTCTCGACACTAGGATCCTCGATCAGCCGATTTAGCGGATCAGTATCGAGCTCAGCAAGGATGAGCGCACTCTGGTGACCTTTGCTGAGGAGAGCCCTCATGCTGAAATCCTGCGGACTGCAGTGCCTTGCCAAGGACAACCTCGGGAGAAGAAAGCAAGACCTCGCATCCACCGCAGAAAGTGAAGCGCTAGCCCAAATAGGCGCCTGAGAGCATCGCGTCCCTGGCTATCTGTGGTGAACTTCACCCATGAAAAGCAAAACCAGCCCTTGGCTTGCGTCGGTGCTCTGCGCCTGCCTGCTGTGCCTTGCCGCCATGGCGCCCCAGGCTCAGGCCCAGGACCGTATCACCGAGCGCGCAGTGTTCGAGGACACCAGCGGTCAGCTCGGTTTTGCCGCCGCCCGCGACCGCGAGTACC
>NZ_JBUDPI010000337.1:0-4026 GCF_054919635.1 Halochromatium sp.
TGAAATGCGCGAACATCGTCGCCAACGCCGCGCGGCAGATCGCATCGGCATCGCGACCATCGTCGTAATCGCCGCAGAATGCCGGAAACTTACCGATCCCTTTCAAGAAGTTGGTATAGGTATACTCCGGCGCGCGGCGCGGAAAGAAGGCATCCCAGTCCTGCTCGGAGACCAGGCGCTCGACGCGCTGAACATTGGCGGGGTTGGTTGTCGCCCCCGGCAGGATGCGCTCCACCAGCGCATTGTCCAGGGTCCGGATCGACGCCTTGACCGACGCCATCAGGGGGCTATCGGTCAGTGCAGCCTCGGTCGCCAGCAGGTCACTCAAGCGCACCTGCTCTGGGTCATTCGGATCAATTGGATCAGTTGGATCATCAGGATCATTGGGATCGCTTGGGTCAGTCGGATCACTCGGATCAGCAGCACAGAGGGCATCAGCGGGTGCCGGACGCCAGACCCCCCATTCACCGGTGGTCCCGGGCACCTCGCCCTGAGTCCACCATTGCGCCTCCCAGATCGCGCCAGCATGAGCAACCAGATCGGTGCCGACATAGACGGTATCGGCATCCCAGCTCGGGCAGATGCCCGCGCTATCCCCCGGCACGGATTGGATGATGGTTACCTGGGCGCTGCGACTGAGCTCGCCATCACTGACCTGGACCTCAAACACATAGCCGGTCGCTGCGGTCGGTTCCGGCAGACTGACCAGGGTTTCCGCCGCGCTCGGTGCATCGAAGCTGACCTGAATGCTCTCCGGCGCAAGCTGCTGCCAGCGATAGCTGAGCGGATCGGCATCCGGATCGACAGAGCCTGCCGCGGAAAGCCTGATCTGACCCGCACCGCTGAGGCTGAGCGGATCAGCCGTCAGCTGCACCTGGGGCGGTCGATTGCCGTCGTTGAGGCCGTCGCACGCGGGCGCCGCCACCTGCAGCCGTTCCCAAGGCGTGTCCCAGGGCTGGGCGACCTGATCGACGTCGGACGGTCGATCCTCCGGTCCGGCCCACCATTTCGCGCGGAACAGATCGCCGGCAAAGCAGACCTGATCACCTCCGACATAGATCTCACCGGGCAGATAGGGCTCAGCGGCAAAGACTGGAACAAGAGGAGCGAGCAGCAGGATAGCGCCGGGGATCGCCGCTGAGGGTAGGTATCGAATGGTCATCAGGGTCTCCAAGGCTCATCGTTGAGCCGCATACGCACAAGATCACTTACCCCCTAGCCTAGCCGTGGAGCGTTCGCCATTGGATGACGATTGCGTCATGCTGGGTGTTCTGTGACCGGTCGCGATCGCTCTGACCCGGCTCATCGGGCCTTCTCGGCCGTTATACTGGGAGCCAATGCGAGGGGTTGGCGCATCTAGACGCAGACAGCAGCTGGCGCCTCGCAGCCGCTGGGCAGGGCCAAAGCAAGCAGTCGCTGAGCGCAACCGCCAAGCGCCGCCGCAAGAGACCCAAGATGACGATGATTTCATGAGCCAGATCCGAGAAGACGACCTCATCAGCAGCATCGCCGACGCGCTGCAATACATCTCCTACTACCATCCGCCGGACTACATCCGTGCGCTGAGCGCCGCCTATGAGGCCGAGGAATCGCCCGCGGCGAGGTCGGCGATGGCCCAGATCCTGATCAATTCCAGGCTCTGCGCCGAAGGCCATCGGCCGATCTGCCAGGATACCGGCATCGTCATCGCCTACCTCAAGGTCGGCATGGAGCTGCGCTGGGAGACCCGCCGCAGCCTGCAGGAGATCGTTGATGAGGGCGTTCGGCGCGCCTACACCGACCCGGACAATATCCTGCGCGCATCCATTGTCGACCCTCCCTTCGGCAAGCGTCGCAACACGGGTGACAACACCCCGGCGATCGTCCACACCGAGCTGGTCCCGGGCGACAAGCTCGAGGTTCAGCTCGCGGCCAAGGGCGGCGGCTCCGAGAACAAGGCGCGCTTTGCGATCCTGAATCCGAGCGCAAGCGTGGTCGACTGGGTGCTCGAGCAGGTCCCACGCATGGGCGCCGGTTGGTGCCCGCCGGGCATCCTCGGACTGGGGATCGGCGGCTCGGCCGAAAAGGCGATGCTGCTGGCCAAGGCCGCACTCCTGAAACCGATCGACATCCATGAGCTGAAGGCGCGCGGACCCTCCAATGCGCTCGAAGCGATGCGTTTGGAGATCCACGAGAAGGTCAACGCGCTCGGTATTGGCGCCCAGGGTCTCGGTGGCCTCACCACGGTGCTCGACGTGCAGATTCAGACCTTTCCGACCCACGCCGCCTCGCTACCGGTCGCGCTGATTCCGAACTGCGCCGCGACCCGTCATTGCCATTTCACCCTCGATGGCTCAGGCCCGGCCTCACTAGAGCCGCCCTCGCTCGACAGCTGGCCGGAGATCGCCTGGGATGCCGGCGCCGGCGCCCGCCGGGTCGACCTCAACCGCGTCACCCGCGAGCAGATCGCCAGCTGGCAGCCTGGAGAGCATCTGCTGCTCTCCGGTAAGCTGCTGACCGGACGCGATGCCGCCCACAAGCGCCTGACCGAGATCCTCAACCGCGGCGAACCGCTGCCCGAGGGCGTCGATCTGACCAACCGCTTCCTCTACTATGTCGGCCCCGTCGACCCGATCGGCGACGAGGTCGTCGGTCCCGCTGGCCCGACGACCGCCACCCGCATGGATCGTTTCACCGACCAACTGCTCGAGCAGACCGGTCTGATCGGCATGATCGGCAAGGCCGAGCGCGGACCCGAGGCGATCGATGCCATCCGCCGCCACCGCGCGGTCTATCTCATCGCGATCGGCGGCGCGGCCTATCTGGTTTCGAAGGCGATCAAGTCGGCGCGCATGGTGGCCTTCGAGGACCTCGGTATGGAAGCGATCCGAGAATTCGAGGTCGAAGACATGCCGGTCACCGTCGCCGTCGACAGCCAGGGCGTCTCGGTGCATGAGACCGGACCCCAGCAATGGCGCTCGCGCATTGCCGAGATTCCAGTCAAGGTTGAATCGCAAGACCTGTCATCCTGAAGACATCCAAAAACTGACGCGCATTCTCGAGTTATGTTGACGACGAGCCACAGTTACCGCGACTACGTCTTTTTCATTCGCTATCAAGCGGCTGATCCAGCGTATGTTGTCGAGTTCCCAGATATCCCTGAGATCATCACCAGCGCCGATACGCTCGGCGCTGCCTTTGGCAACGCTTGCGAAGCGCTCGATCTCCATCTCGAGAGCCTGCAAAAACTCAATCTGCCCGAGCCGAGGCGTCGACATCGCTTCGTCGTCGAGGCAGCATGATTCCACAGCGGCCAAACGCCAGGAGCTCAGATTGACACAGCAACAGGCATTCCGGATTCATCAGGACGACGACGGGCATCGCGCCGGCATTGAAGAGGTGCCAATCGCGCAGCCGAGTGAAGGCGAGGTCTTGGTGCGCGTGAGCGCATCCAGCGTCAACTACAAAGACGCGCTTGCCGCTACTGGCCGCGGCAAGGTGATCAAGCGCTTCCCGATCACCGGTGGCATCGATGCCGCGGGCATCGTCGAGCACTCCGAGCATCCCTGTTGGAAGCCGGGCGACACGGTCATCGCGACCGGCTTCGGCATGGCCTTTGATCACGACGGCGGCTATGCCGAGACCCTCTGCGTGCCCGGCGACTGGCTCGCGCCGGTGCCGGTATCCTATGGACTCGATCCGCGCCAGACCATGATTCTCGGCACCGCGGGCTTCACCGCCGCCCTCGCCGTGCATCGCTTCCTGATCAACGGCCAGCACCCCGGCCTTGGTCCGATCCTGGTCACCGGCGCCAGTGGTGGCGTTGGCTGCATCGCCATCACCATCCTCGCCAAGCTCGGCTTCGAGGTCGTCGCCGTCTCCAATAAGCAAGACCTGCACGATTGGCTCAAGCAGCTCGGCGCCAGCCGCATCATTGGCCGCGATGAACTGCCCGGCGGCGAGCGTCCGCTCGAAAAGACGGTCTGGGGCGGCGCGATCGACAATGTCGGCGGTGCGATGCTCGCACAGATCACGCGGACCCTGGTC
>NZ_JBUDPI010000338.1:0-4021 GCF_054919635.1 Halochromatium sp.
CGACGTTGGTCGATGACCTGGGGCGCGATCAGCGCGATAGGCTGCGATTGATCCTGCTCCTGGGCCTGATCCTGAGCCTGGAGCTGCGCCCAGGCGGCGAGCAGCTCGGCCACCATCGTCGGCGCCGGCTCGCTGTCCTGATCGAGTAGCAGGATCTGGTCGGCGTGGAGGTGGCGCGCGCGCTCGATGCCGAGGTTTTGGGCGCTGGCCAGGCCTTGGTTCTCGGGCAGCAGGATCAGCTGGCTGCCAGGGGCGTCAAGCAAGACGCTGAGACTGGGGCCGGGCCCCTGCGTGATAACGGGCGGGGAGCCGTTGTCGACGACACCTGCACCGGCGGGCGGATGCGCTCGAGCAGCCGTTGGAGCTGATCGAGCTTCGGCACATAGGTGACGATAATGGCAGCGACCATTAGGGGTGTTCGCGCCCGCGAGCGATCACCACCGCTGAGCACGGGCGCTGCTGCCGCTTGGCTGAACGCCGGGCGGGTGGCGGCCGGGGTCAGGCATGGCGAAAGGCGATCATCTGCTGGGCCCGGGGATGCGCCCAGTCGCCGATGAGCTCCGCTTCGAGTCCAGCCCAGGCGGCCAGCTGAGCGAGCTCTTGCGGATGGCAGTGAAAGGGGTCTTTGTCGTAGGCCGTGACGATGCCACCGGGCTGATGGCTGATGGGCTCGAGGTGCAGGGGGCTGGGTGCGGTGAAAAAGGTGGCGTAGAAAACGCCAGAGTCGGATAAGACCTGTTTGATGCCCTGCAGGCACCGCCCGATGTGATTGAAAAACAGATGGGTGAAGACCGAGACTGCAATCGCCATGTCGAAGGTCCTGCCTAGCGAGCGAAAATCGAACGCCGCGGTTTGTATCAGGGTGGCACCGCGATCTTGCAAGCCCGCATGTTGCAGCTCGAGCATGCCGGCGCGGAGCAAGGAGGCGTTGATGTCGGCACCGACGTAGCGGCCTGGCTGAAGGTAGCGAACGAAGTGCAGCCCCCCGCGCAAGCAGCCACAGCCGACGTCGAGCAGGGCCATGCTGGGCTTCAGACCCTGGTCACGGAGGAAGTGGTATTGGAGGTCGCCGATCTCATCCCAGAGGCCGCCGATCAGCTCGCGGTGGGTGCCACGCTGGAGGTCGGCATCATCCAGGTCCTGGGCGTAGTTGTTGATGCCCGCCATGTCGAGCGAGGCCGTCTGATGGCTGAGGAGTAAGCATGTTTGCATGGTGACTAGCAGGCGATGCTGCCCCATTCGGCCATTGAGGATTGAGCAAGGTCGAGTCTTGATGCGTCGTTGGCACGCTCGCCGACCTGCAAGGCGATGAGGAATTCGGCACCATCAGCCGTGATGAAACCGCCAATCTCATGCAGGCTAACCAGGTTGAGGGCACGAAGGTCCTGCAGGAAGAGACGGAAGCTGCTCGGCGTGAAGCGCCAGGCGTGGACATCGAGATAGTCGTCTGAGCAACGCGCACGCTCGAGCATTCGCCGCGCATCGTCAAAGCCATGAGCGAACTTGAGGGGGCCTGTCGCTTTCAGCGGCCATGAGGGCTGGCCATCGCGGCGGACGGTCGTCGCGAAGTGGTCAAAGACCGTGCCGAGGCTGTGCCGACTGCGGCGCTCATGATGGGCTTGGAGCAGGTCGCCGGTGGTGCTAGGGCCGCGCAGCACGTCGAAGCAGGCGCGGAAGTCCGGTATCGCGAGCGAGAGCACGCCCTGCGGACGCAGGAGTCGCGCGCACTCGGCGAGGAAACCGATCAGGTCGGGTAGATGCTCGACCAGGTGCGAGGCGATGATGTAGTCGTAGCGGGGCTGATCGCCGAGGAGCTCAGTCAGGGGAGAGCCGGTCCAGATATGGTCGACCTCTTCGATGGCATCGAGGTCAAGCCCGCGGTCGCGGTATTTTTCGCGCAGCTGGTCGGCGCTAGCGTGGTCGACGATCTCGATGTCGTAGCCCATGCTCTTCGGCGCGACCGGGCTGAACGAGGGGCCGACCTCAAGGCCTTTGCCGCTGCTGTCGATGAAGTAGAGCAGGTTATCGCGGCGGCGCGAGGTGTTGAGGGCATGGCGCCAGAAGAAGGCCGATGGCGGCTGGATCTGCTCGGATGCATCGGGGCCGGCCACGGCGCCTTGGCCTGAATCAGGTCGGTTGGCCGCCGCAGTCGATGAAGCTGCGGAGCCGCGGGCTGGCTCACGGCGCAAGGTCTCGGGGAGGTGCCTCGATTCGGGCTGGATGAGGGCGCGGATAACCTGAGGCCAAGCGCGTGCGTGCTGCGCCAGGGTGCGCTGGGTCCAGACGTAGTCCTTCACCTGAGCGGCGAGCTGTGTGCGCAGGGCCTCGTCCTCGGCCCTGCGGGTCAAGGCGTTGGACCAGGCGTCAGCGCTGTTGTCGACCAACAGGCCAGTGACTCCGTCCTGCACGGAGTCGCGGAAGCTGGGGACGCGGCTGAAGAGTGCTGGCACGCCAAGCACCCCGTAGTCGAGGAGCTTGAGGTCGGATTTGGCGGCGTTGAAACGATCGTCACGCAGTGGCGCGATGGCGAAATCCCAGCCCAGGCTGCTGGCCGTCCATTCCATGAATTCCGGATAGCGGATGGCGTTGCGCGGGACCTCACGGATGGTCACCGGCAGGTCTTCGAATAGGGATTCGAGCATCGTCTGGTCGGCGACTCCGATAAGCTCGAAGCGCACCTTGCCCTGACTTTGGGCGAGAAACCGACGCAGCGGCTGAAGGACCATCAAGAGGTCCTGAAGATGCGTGTGGGTGCCCATGTAGCCGAAGCAGAGGGGACCACTCTTCTTCGCTGCCGTTGGCTGGCGGGCGAAGAGGCGCTCATCGAGTTGATTGCCGAGCACGGCAACCTTCGGGGTCAGCCGAGCGACGCGACGGGCGAGCTCTGGGGTCGAGACGAGGGTGCCCGCGGCATGCATCAGGAAGCGACGCACGAGCTGGCGTTGCTGGGGTGAGGGCAGCGCAGGGCGCGTGTCGGTTTCGGGCTCGCTGAACAGGTCGTCATCGAGCGAGTAGACGTAGGGGATTCGGCGCGCTGCAAGGCTCTTGAACAGCTCGTCTTGGCGGGCGACAGTGAGGTCCTGGCGCCAGAGCCTATCGATGACGACGACATCAAGCGGGATCTCTGGCAGCTCGGCCGCCGTGGTCAGGCTGATCAGATGGCGATTGGCCGGGTGCTCGAGCGGTCGAATGAGCCGAAGGAAGGATGCGCCGTTGGGAGTTGGCGGTGTTCATGCGCGCGGGAACAGGACGTTCATCATCCTGAGGGCTGCGGATTCGGGGTCATAATTGGCAATGTCGGTGAGCGCGGCCTCGACCAGCGCTTGACGCTTGCTGGGCTGGTCGACGAGCTCGAGCATGGCATTGAGGCACGCGGCCTCGTCGCTGGTGTCGACCAAGAGGCCATTGTGATCGTGATGTAGGATCTCTGAGAGCCCGCCTTTGAGCGGACCGACGACGGCCACGCCGCAGGCCATGGCTTCCATACAGGTGAGGCCCATGGCTTGGAAGTCTGAGGCATCGATGAAGATGTGCGAGCGCGCAAGCAGGCGCAGCATCTGCTGACGGCCCAAGACGCCGTGGACCTGACAGTTCGGGGCTTGGGCGAGGGAGCCGAGCGCGCTTTGGTCCTCGGTGTCGACGCCGAACACCTCGATCTGAATAGCATCGCCGCGTGCCTGCAGCAGGGCCTGGAGCAGTGACAGCGTGCGCTTGGGCGCGCGTCTTGGGGTTGAGGGCCGCACCATTGCGGCGATGCCGATCGGTGCTGACGATCGGCCGGTGCTGGGGGGGTACCAATCCTGGGTGTCGAGGCTGGGTCCGATGGAGGTAGGGTCGACGCCAGCTTCTCGGGCGATCAGGGCGCGGGTCCACTCGGTCTTAGTGAAGATGCGGAGCCCGGGCTGCCGGTAGCTGTCGAAGGCCTCGCGCCGACGCGGGTCGGTGGCGGCGAAGAAATAGGGCTCGTAATCTTGGGCGTAATAGCCGAGGACCGGTGTCGTCGTCGCCTCCTCAAGCACCT
>NZ_JBUDPI010000339.1:0-4019 GCF_054919635.1 Halochromatium sp.
TGCGCCGCGTCGATCGCTTCCCGACCCTCAAGGCCCAGGCCGATCCGCTACCGGGCGCGCTGTCCGGACCGCTGCTGGAGCGGCTCAAGCCACAGATCGAGGCCATCGCGCTGCCGCCCGGCTATGCGCTGGAATGGCACGGCGAGGACAAGGCCTCGCGTGAGGCCAATGAAGGGCTCGCGATCTCCGCGCCCTACGGCTTCGCGGCGATGGTGCTCGCGGTGGTGGTGATGTTCAACGCGCTGCGCCAGCCGCTGGTGATCTGGCTCACGGTGCCGCTGGCGATCGTCGGCGTGACCATCGGCCTGCTGCTGTTCCAGGTCCCGTTCGAGTTCATGGCGATCCTCGGCTTCCTGAGCCTGATCGGGATGCTGGTCAAGAACGCAATCGTGCTCGTCGATCAGGCCGATGCCGAGCGTCGGGCCGGCAAGCCGGGCCTGGCGCCGGTATTGGACGCCGCCGCCAGCCGCGCCCGGCCGGTGGTCCTCGGCGCGTTGACGACGATCCTCGGCGTCGCGCCGCTGCTGTTCGATCCCTTCTTCAAGAGCATGGCGGTGACCATCATGTTTGGCCTCGCGTTCGCGACCCTGTTGACGCTCATCGTCGTGCCCCTGCTCTATGCCGTGCTGTTCCGGATCAATGATCAATCACCGAACGCCGATCATGCGTCTGTCTGAATCCCGCCCCAGCACCACGCTGCCCCGCTCCAGCGCCATGCCGCGCGCTAGTTCGGTCGCTTGGCGCCGACTCGTGCACCGCAACCGCCGCTGCGTCGCGTCGGCCAAGGCGCCATCCGCCCCAACATCCGCTGAGCGATTCACCCCGTCAGCCGCCGCGCGACCTACCATGCCGAGAGCCCAATCAGCCGCAGAACGGACCAAACCATCCTGGTCTCGTGTCACCCTGTTCGGGCTCGTGCTGGTCGGCCTCATGCTGCTCGCTGGCTGTGCCGCCATGCCCGACCGCCTAGAGCCCCTGCCGGCCGCCTTGGCCGCGGACGCCAGCCTCCCCGGCATCGCCGGCGGCCGTTACTGGGGTGACGAGCGCCCGGCGGAGCTCGAGGCCTGGCTCGCGCTGCCCGAGGCAACCCTGCGCGAGCGCTACAGCGGCATCATGGGCCGCCCGCACAACTACCTGGTCATCTCCGGAGGCGGCGGCGACGGCGCCTTCGGTGCCGGCCTGTTGACGGGTTGGACCGAGACGGGCACCCGGCCCGAATTCCAGATCGTCACCGGCATCAGCACCGGTGCGCTCATCGCACCCTTCGCCTTTCTCGGACCCGACTACGATCCGGTGCTGCGCGAGGTCTACACGCAGTTCTCCACCAAGGACCTGATGGAGCCGCGCGGCCCGCTCGAGATCCTCCGCGGTGATGCCGTTTCCAGCACCCGCCCGCTGCGTCGCAAGATTGCCGAGTATCTCAACGACGAGGTGCTGGCGAAGATCGCCGCCGAGGGCCGCAAGGGACGCAGCCTGCTGGTGGGCACCACCAACCTAGACGCCGGACGCCCGGTGGTTTGGGACATCACGCGCCTCGCCGCAAGCACGGCCCCGAACGCACCGGCGCTGATTCACGACGTGATCCTGGCCTCGGCCTCGATCCCCGGCGTCTTCCCGCCGGTGCTGATCGAGGTGGAGGCCGACGGTCGCCGCTTTGACGAGCTGCACGTGGACGGCGGCGTCACCGCGCAGCTCTTCTTCTCCCCCGCGGGCGCAGATTGGCGGCGCATTGCCCAACGCCTCGACGCCCGCGGCGAGCCGCGCCTCTATGTCATTCGCAACGCCAAGCTGCGCCCGCGCTGGGAGACCGTGAAGCGTCGCCTCGTGCCGGTCATGAGCCGCAGCATCGATACGCTTATCGGCAGCCAGAGCATCGGCAACCTCGCGGAGCTCTACATCGTCGCCCGCGAACAAGGGCTCGACTACCGCCTCGCCTACATCCCCCAGAGCTTTTACGCCGTCGCCGACGAGCCCTTCGACAAGGACTACATGAACCAGCTGTTCCGGCTCGGCCGTGAGCGCGCACTCGCAGATCAGGCATGGCTGACCATCGATGAGGTCAACTGACACCTTTCGAGTGAGCCCCCGCAGATCGTCCATGACCTTGAGCACCTGCTTGGGCTCGGTCATATCAATACCGAGCGCATGGACTTCGCCGATACCCTGCACCTGAGGTATAGCCGCTACTGCGAGCCCCTCTAGACCTTCGAGGATCGGCGCGTCGCCCGACAGACGCGAAGGCTCGGCTGCAATCCGCCCCTACAGGCACCGACCTGGGTGCCAGAAAGGCACGGATCGAGCGTCGTCAAACAGCGGTTAGCTGAGTCGGCAGTGGTATCGTGCTGGAGATGGGCGAGTCGTCAGAGCCGAACCCGACGTGGGACCCTACCAGAACACCGGATCGTTCAGTGCATCGACGCAGCGCGGTGGACCTTTGAGCGGGGTTAGCGACCGGTCTGTCAACGACTGCGCCAGCCAGCCTTCGGGTTGGCTCAGCTTGAACGGTGCTGTGGCATCTGCCTCGCTGATGGGTCTGAAGCCGACCTTTTCATAGTAGGTTGGATCGCCATAGGTCAGCACGATGTCAACGCCGGCGCTGCGCAGCCTGGCCAGGCCATGGCTCAGCAGCCGTTGCCCGATGCCCTTACCTTGCTGATCGGTGGCCACGGCGACCGGGCCGAGCACGAAGACAGTCCGATGATCCTGCGCGTAGCTGAGCCGCGAGAAGATAATGCCGCCGATAATGGCACCGTCGCCCTCCGTCACGAAGACGAAGCGATCCCGCTCCGCCGTGCTAGCGAGCAGATTGCGCACGAGATCGCCGATCAGTGCGCCTTCTTCCTCGCCCTCGGAAGCGGTGAAGGTCGCGCGGAATAGCTCAATGATCGCTGCTTCGCGTCCTTGGGTGTCTGTCGAAAACTGCACGCTGTGCTCTCCGTTGAACCTAGAAAGAGCAGTTGGACGGTCGTCAGGGTGCGTCCCGCGCGGTGTCCAGCAAGGCACAACGAGGCGGAATAGTCGTTCTATTCCAACGAGTTGTAACGAAGCTGGGCGCCGCGCGGGGCGTGCCATGGCGGCCGTAGCGACATTCACCTAGCGGGGGAAGATCGCGGGCGGCCTAAATCGCAACAGACACAGGCACTTGCATACACGCCGAAGCGGTCAACTGCTCTTTCTAGGTTGAATCGATCAGCGGTTGATCTCGTGACAATCGAGTCTAGTCGGCAGGTCGTCTGACGGCATGCGTCTCGGCAGGACTCCTCGAGACTCGTCGACTGAGCCAGCTGGCGAAGGCCAGCGTCGATCCCTCAATCAGACGACCTCGCCGGAGCGCTCAGAGAGGCGTACCGGCGAGGTCTTGCTGCGGCTAGGCGCTACAACTGCCCTGTTTCGATGTCAGAGGTAGACGAGCACATATCCCTCGGTCACCAGCTTGATCTCAGCGGCAATCGCCCCGAGCACCACATCGATATCCTCGCGGACGTTCTGATAGTAGTAACCGCTGTCGACAATCGCTTGCCCGCAGACATAGAGCTTGACCCCGGCGGCCTTGAGCTTCTTGATTAGCTCGGCATTGGGATTCTTCTTCAGATAGCGAGCCTCATAGGTATTGTCATCGAGCACGACGCTGGTCGCACTGCCATGGATGACGGCGGCGATCTCAAGATTCTCCGCTGGCTTACCATCGGTCGCGAATAGATTGACCGCGCGCGCAACATGCCAAAGTCCGCCATTGATCTCACCTGCTCCTTCGCTACCTTTGGAGATGTCGAAGACGACCTTGTAATCCTGGTTGGGATCGGGCTGAAGCTTGGCCTCTGGGAGTGGATTGATATAGCCGAACCCGGTGATCACCGGCGCCACCCAATCCGCGACCTCTTCAGAAGCCGCTACGGTCGTCACGGATGAAAAGAGACCACCGACGATAATCAGAATAGAAAAGAGGATAGAGCGCTGAGGAGTCATTAGCGGCCACCGAATGCATTGACTGAAGGAAAGATAGACTGACTGGGCGTCAG
>NZ_JBUDPI010000034.1:0-18860 GCF_054919635.1 Halochromatium sp.
CCGGCTCGCCGTGGGCAAGGCAGCGACGAACCGGCCGGCCCTGGAGGGCAGCGAGGACTGGCTGATCGCCGCGATGCTGCCGACGCGTCCGGCACCCTTCGATGCGCTGGTCTCGAGCCTGGTCCACGCCGCCGGCGCCGATCACATCGACCCGGGGGCCGAGAGCAAGCGCTTGCGGGTCGCCCCAGAGGACTCGGCGCTGTTCGCCTCCCTGCTCGAGCGTCTGCTGGCATCCCGACCGCCGGAGGCGCAGTCCCTGCTGATCCTCGACCAGATGGAGGAGCTCTTCACCCCGGCCTGTGCCGGCGAGGTCGCGCCCTTCCGACGGCTGCTGCAGACGGCGACCACCAAGATCCCGCGCTTTCGGGTCATCGCCACGGTGCGCTCGGATTTCTACCCGCGCCTCGAGCGGGACCCCTGGCTGCAGCCCCTGCTGAACCGCGCCGCGGGCCATTACAGCGTCGGCCAGCCCGGGGCGCTGGCCCTCGAGCGAACTGCGACCAAGGAGCAGGTGCTCGATGCCTATCTGCACCTGGCGCCGTTTGGTGGCAATCTCGAAGGCGTGCGTGCGGCATCATTGGCCTGGCTTAACCGCGAGCCGGGCCGGCTTACACCGGCGCAGGCAGCGTTGCTAGTGGCCTTGCCGCAAGCGCCGGAGCAGCGCCGGCCGGATCGCTATCCAGAGGCGGCTAGGCGGGGGCGGGATCGGGTCTTGGCGCGGGCCGAAGCGCTCGGTCTGATCGATGCCGATACCGCGATTGCCGCCCGCCGCGAGCCGATTCCGACTCAGCGCCAGGCCTTTCCAATGCTTGCGCCGCATTTGGCGCGTCGCGCATTGGCGTTATCGCCGAATGCTCACACTCATCGCTTGACCTTGGATGCGGACCTCCAAGCAAGTTTGCAGCGACTTGCCACCGAGCATGCCACCCGACTTCCGGATGCGGTCTCGATCGCGCTCTTGGTCGCCGACCACGGCAGTGGCGAGGTCTTGGCTAGTGTCGGCTCGGCTGGGCTGCTCGAGCACGAGCGCGGCGGCTTTGTCGACATGACCCGCGCCCTTCGCTCGCCAGGCTCGACGTTGAAGCCATTGATCTACGGGCTGGCGTTCGAGCTAGGTCTGGCGCATCCGGAGAGTCTGATCGATGATCGTCCACGGGCCTTTGGCGGCTATGTGCCAGAGAACTTCGATCGCGGTTTCCAGGGGACCCTGACGGTTCGGGCCGCGCTGCAGCAGTCCTCGAACGTGCCTGCGGTGACGCTGCTGGAACAGGTCGGGCCAGCGCGGCTGTTGGCGCGATTGCATCGGGCAGGAGCGCAGCCGCGCCTTCCGGATTCCGCCGCTGATACCGGGCTTGCGATTGGTCTCGGGGGCATCGGTCTCAGCTTGACCGATCTGGTGCGCGTTTATGCGGCGATCGCGCGGGGTGGCGAGCCGGTGACCCTGAACGATGGTCTGCAACCGTCGGTTGACCTGGTCGGCCGATCGAGCCTGGTCAGATCGACGCGCTCTGTCGGTCGAGCGGGTGCCTCGGCTGAGCGTCGCTCGGTGCTGTCGCCCCGCGCCGCATGGTATCTAGCGTCGATCCTCTCCGGTGCCGAGCGTCTTGATCAGGTCGGCGGCGTCGTGGCCTTTAAGACGGGCACCTCCTATGGCTATCGAGATGCCTGGGCGCTGGGTTTCGATGGCAAGCACGTGATCGGCGTCTGGACCGGGCGACCGGATGGCGCCGCGGTACCCGGGCTGACCGGGACCGAGGCGGCAGTGCCGATCCTGCGTGATGCGCTTGCGCGTCTCGATTCCCGCGTAGCCCTGCCCGGCCCGCCGCCCGGGGTGCTGATGGTCTCGAGCGCAGAGCTGCCGGTGCCTTTGCGCCGGGTCGGCGGTAGCGCCTCAGGTGTGTCTGCCGATCGGCTCGAGATCGCATTTCCGCCGGATGGCGCGGTCGTTGATCTCGGGCTCGAGCTCGGGATGGGCGGGGGTGCACAGCTTGCGCTGAAGGTGCGCAACGGCTCGCCGCCATTTCAGTGGCTGGCGAATGGCAAACCGATCCTGAACGAGCCCTACGCCCGGAGTACCTACTGGCGCCCTGAAGGACCCGGTTTTGCGACCATTGCTGTGATCGATGCTCGTGGACAATCCAGCCGAGTCGGCATCAGTCTGAGGTGAGCACGCCATTGGCGACCGCTCTGGGCATCCGATGGTAGGAGCGCGTGGATGAGGCCGGGATGCAACGCCAGAAGCTCGCAGCCTGCTCGACTCAGAGCTGGAGTCTGGCAACAGTTCCGAGCGCTTGCTCGAGCTCGCGGATGGTCGGTGGATAGGCCTGCGCTGGCTCGGCGAGGATGCCGAGGCAGGTGAGGTGCATGACGCTCGGCTGTTCCTGGAACTGATCAGCCGGCACATCGGTGCGCTTGAGCCAAAAGCGATAGCCCGTTTGGATCAATGGCTGCCCGCCGCCGTTGCTGAGCTCAGCAATTTGCAGGAACACTCCCCAAGCCTGGAGGTTTGCGGCGACCTCGGTCCAATAATGCTGAGCGCGGGTGATCTGGAACCGACCCGGGCTGATCTGTTGTCGCCCCTGGCGGGCGATCTCGCGGACCTCGAGTGCGCAGCTGGTGCGGTAGCTTGCGCTGCTGCGACTGATCCGGCCGTTGCTGATAAAGGCTCGGGCGCGACCCTGCGGGATATCGATCGGCTGCTGGAGTATGAAGGCGGTATCAGGGCCGATTTCGACCCAGCGCCCGTGCTCGGTGCGCTGGATCAGCGTGCTGCAGCCAGTCAAGGCTGTCAGCAGTAGCATCAGGAAGGCGAGGGGGACCAGTGCCCTCTGCATCGCTGCCATTTGCGCTGACATCATGACCAAGGACCGCAGCGGCGTTCATGTTGCGCGCCGCAGCGAGCCTCGCTTTCAGCCTCAGGCGCGCTCGGCCCGTGCCGATGGCCCCGTTGATCCACAACGCTGTGATCCACAAAGGCCGGAGCATTGCGCTGATGGTCCGTCATTGCCGCGCCGAATCAATCGCCATCCTCGAGCGACTTGTCGTCTTCCGGCTTCACCGGCACCCGACAGGCATCGAAGAATCGGTAATGGTCGATCGCTTCGAGGATACCAGCCGCGAAGGGCTGCTCGGCGAAGTAGATGCTCTCGGTATCGGTGAGCTGTGAGAGCTCCTCGTGGTGGCGGTTTGCGACGACCACGGCTAGGGTATTGCCGCGCATCATGTCCTCATCGGCACCCGAGCCGCCGGCAGTGAGGCAGTGCTCGATCGGGATGCTGAACTGATCGGCGACATAGCGCAGTGCCAATCCCTTCGATGCACGCGCCGGCACCACGTCAAGGAACTGGCCGAACGAGAGGTTGA
The DNA here is from genome assembly GCF_054919635.1 of Halochromatium sp. NCBI lineage: Bacteria > Pseudomonadati > Pseudomonadota > Gammaproteobacteria > Chromatiales > Chromatiaceae > Halochromatium > Halochromatium sp. The sequence continues at coordinate 3,364 of NZ_JBUDPI010000034.1, forward strand.
GGTGCACGTTGAGGTCGGCCTGATGCAGGATGCTGCCGATCTCATCAAGGCAGGGTGCGTGCTCGGGGTCGATGTAGAAGCTGACCTTGAACCGGCTCTGCTCTGATTTCGGCTGACGCTCGATTCCGGGCAGATCGATGAGCACATCCCGCACCCGGCGCGGATACCAGAGGTGATCGATGTGCCGCGCCCAGGCGTCGTCGGCGGTCAGCTGCGGCGCATAGTAGATCTCGGTGCCTAAGGCCGTGATCAGCACATCTGGGCGGGGGATGCCGTAGCGACGCATCACTGCGAGTGCAGAGTCCAGCCTTCGCCCGGTGGCGATTCCGAAGCTGGTGCAGCTATGGTTCTCGCGGATGAGGCGCAGGAAATCGGCCAGGGAATCCGGATCGCCGAGCAGGTTTTGGTCGAGATCGGTGAAGATCGCGCGATCGTGATAGAGCATTGGCCGGCGGGCGACGGGCGCTATCGGCGGCGGCTCGACCTGCTCCCATAGCGGCTTGATCGCCTGCATGTAGCTGTCGGCATGCGCCTCCCACGAATAGTGGGCCTTGACGCCCGTAAGACCGTTCTTGACCATGGTGCGCCAACGCGAGGCGTCGCTGACCACCTTCAACAGCGCCTTGGTGATGTCCTGCTTATCGAGCGGGTCGATCAGGATGCCGTTCTTGCAGTGGCCAATGATGTCGATGGGGCCCCCGTCCTCGGTGGCGACGATGGGCAGTCCGCTGGCGGCGGCCTCGATGAGTGTAAGCCCGAACGGCTCGGTCAGCGCCGGGTTGATGAATACGCCGCGCGAGGCTGCTGCAAGCTGATACAGCACTGGCACTTCGTCTGCCCGATGATGCTTGGGATAGGCGACCTTGCCATAGAGATCATGCAGGTCGATCAGGATCAGGATGTCGGTCAGGACCTGCTGGGCACCGCTATCGAGGTCGCGGATATCGTCGCGGTTGCCGGCGACGATCACCAGATTGGCGTTGCGCTGAAGCTCTTGCGACTCGCCGTAGGCGTCGACCAGCGTGGCGATGTTTTTGCGCTCGTCGGGGCGTGACAGGGCTAGGATGATGGGCTTCTTGGGCTCGCGGAGAAACCGCGCCAGCTCGCTCTTGATCGGCGCCTTTTGCTCGCTGCCATCAGGTGGATGAAATCGGGTCAGGTCGGTGCCAGGCGGAATCACCGACATGCGCTCGGGCTGGTAGTGGTCGTAGAGCCCGTACTGTTCCTGGATCTCCTGGCTGGTGCTGGTGACCACGAGGCTGGCGGCCCCGAGGGTCTCTTCCTCCGCGTCGATACGCCGATCCATGTGATAGCGGTGATCGATGACCTCCTGCTTGACGCCGGAGGCGAGAAGCCGACGTCGCTTGACGCGTCCGAGCGAATGGCCGGTGTGCACTAGTGGGACGCCGAGCTGGCTCGAGACCCGGGTGCCAACATAGCCAGCATCGGCATAATGGCTGTGGATCAGGCTCGGCTGGATAGCCTGATCGCGCAGGAAGCTGAGCATGTTGTCGGCGAAGATGTCGAGATAGTCCCAAAGCTGTTCTTTGGGGACATACTCCGCCGGACCGGCCTCGATGCGGACGATGCGCGCGTTGGGACCAATCTCTTCAATGGGTTGATGATAATCGTCGCTGACGTGCGGATCATCGACCAGTCGCGTCACGAGGTCGACGCGGTCGACATCAGCACGCTGGGCGAGGGCGCGGGCGAGTTCGACGACATAGAGTGTCTGTCCGCCGGTATCGGCATCGCGACCGAGCTCGAGCTCCTGGCCACGGATGAGTCCGTGAACACTGATCAGGACGATGTAGCGGGAGTCTGGTTGTGGTGTCATACGGCTGGCTGGTGATCGACATGACGACATTCTAGCCACCGAGAATATCTGATCCCCGGGCTCTCTGCCTGCTGCGAGGCCAATCCTTGACCTTTGCGCGAAAAATCCTGCTGTCGACAGCGGCCCGGTTTGACGTAGAATCTTCGCCCCATGGACCTGAACTTTCTCGAATTTGAACAGCCAGTCGCCGAGCTCGAGGCCAAGATCGAAGAGCTGCGGCATCTCGGTGCGACCCTGGGTGCTCGTCGTCTTGGTCTGCACGGCCCCGGGGACGAGGAAGACGGCATCAATATTGCCGATGAGATCGAGCATCTCGAGACCAAGAGCCGGGCGCTGACCGAGCAGATCTTCTCATCGCTGACGCCTTGGCAGATCTCGCAGTTGTCGCGGCATCCGTTGCGGCCATATTTTCTCGACTATGTCGATCGCATCTTCGACGGCTTCCAAGAGCTCCACGGCGATCGTGCCTTTGCCGACGATCGCGCCATCGTCGGCGGACTGGCACGGCTCGACGGCCAATCTGTGATGGTCATCGGCCATCAGAAGGGTCGTGATACCAAGGAGAAGATCCAGCGCAACTTCGGCATGCCCCGACCTGAGGGCTACCGCAAGGCGTTGCGCTTGATGCAGATGGCTGAGCGCTTCGGGTTGCCGATCTTGACCTTTATTGATACGCCTGGCGCCTATCCGGGCGTTGGCGCCGAGGAGCGCGGCCAAAGCGAGGCCATCGCCAAGAATCTGCAGGTGATGGCGGGGCTGCGGGTGCCGATCATCGTCACCGTGACCGGAGAGGGCGGATCTGGTGGTGCCTTGGCGATTGGCGTTGGCGATCGGCTCATCATGCTCCAGTTCAGCACCTATTCGGTGATCTCGCCGGAGGGCTGCGCATCCATCCTCTGGAAGAGCGCCGAGAAGGCGCAATCCGCGGCCGAGGCGATGGCAATCACCTCGGATCGACTCTATGAGCTGGGCCTGGTCGACGCGGTGGTGCCAGAACCGCGCGGTGGCGCGCATCGCAACGTCGACGATACCGCTTCATCACTGAAGATGGTGCTGGTCGATGAGCTGGGACGGGTGGCAAGTCAGCCGGTCGAGCAGATGATCGAGGCGCGTTACCAGCGTCTGCGCAGCTACGGTCGGTTCAAGAGTTAAGGGCGCCGCGTCCGCACCCTCTGCATTGATCGATCGGCTGCGCCGGCTGTTCGCTCAGTCAACGCCTCCGCGGCTCTGGGTCGCCTATAGCGGCGGTTGTGATTCCCACGCGCTGCTCCATGCCTGTGCTCAGCTGCGTGCTGAATGTGGGCTCACCCTGAGCGCCATCCATATCGACCACGGTCTTCATCCAGACTCCGGCAGCTGGGCGCGCCATTGTCGCGCGGTGTGCCATGCGCTCGGCGTCGATTATCACGAGCACCAGGCCCAGATCGAGCGCGGTCCTGGCGAGAGTCTGGAGGCGCTCGCGCGATCGGCGCGCCAGCGTATCTTCGCCAACTGTCTAGGCCCCGGCGATTGGCTCGTCACCGCACAGCATCGCGACGATCAGGCCGAGACCCTGCTGCTGGCCTTGCTGCGTGGCAGCGGTGTCCATGGCCTGGCGGCGATGCCGGCACAGTCAGCGCTGGGGCCCGGCACGCTGGTGCGCCCGCTGCTCGACCTCGCTCAGGCCGAGCTGCGTGCCTACGCCGAGCAACATCGGTTGCGCTGGATCGACGACCCATCCAACCAAGATCTCAGCTTTGACCGCAATCTGCTGCGCCACCAGGTCATGCCGCTCTTACGTCAGCGCTGGCCGTCGGCGGCAACGACTATCGCCCGTAGCGCCGCGCATTGCGCCGAGGCGGCAGCACTGATCGATGCCTTGGCTGACGAGCAGCTGCCGAGGGTTGCTGGCTTGCGACCAGGGACGCTCTCGGTTGCGCGCCTGTCGACTCTGGCACCCGAGCGCGCACGCGCGGTGTTGAGGCGCTGGCTGGCTCAGCAAGGCTTTCAAGCGCCGAATAGACTGCGCCTAGAAACGATTCTGGGTGAGGTTCTGCGCGCCCGCGCTGATGCCCAGCCCATGGTCGCCTGGGACAGCTGCGAGTTACGTCGCTATCGCGATGATCTGTTCGCGCTTGCGCCCTTGCCACCGCGCCCCGCGACCGAGCTCAGTTGGGATGGGCGGCAGCCGCTGCAGCTGCCAATGGGCTTGGGAATGCTGAGCCTCGAGGTCGATGATTCGGCCCGCCCAGCAATGGGATTGGCATCGCCCCCGGCCTTGCCTGACGTACCTTCCATGAGGGTTCGCTTTGCAGTGTCTGGTCTCTGTTGCAGACAACCAAATCGGCCGAGTCGCAGGCTCAAGATTCTGTTCCAGCACAACGGTATTCCTGCGTGGCTAAGGCCCTATGTACCGTTGCTGCTCGATCTCGAAGGCGACCTGCTCGCGGTTGCGGGTGTTGCGGCTTGCGGCTCAAGCTCGACGCCAAGCCAACCGACGTTGAGGTTGCGTTGGATAGGACATCCCTGGGTGCGTTTTGGCTGGTTCGACCCGGTGCTGGGATTTGGCCCCGAGTGATCAAGACTCGGGCCAAAGCGGAGGCTTCTCGACCCTACGGTACGTCAATACAGGCTACTCAACATCTTCGCCCGATAACGCGACACCAGCTCACTACTGCCGCCGAGCAGATCAAAGATCGCCACCATCCCTTTACGGGCCGCATCATCCCCGTACTGGCGATCTCGCTTCAGTAACGTCAACAGGTTCTCCAGCGCGGCCTCGTTGTCGCCGGCGAGCACTTGATGGGCTGCCAATTGGTAGCGCGCCTCGCTGTCGCTGGGATTGGCCTCTAGGGCCGCCTTCAAGGCGTCAGCCGGCGGCGCGCCGGAGACCGCGGCACTGAATGAGAGCCGTCCGCGCAGCGCCGACAGCTCCGGATCATTGGCCAGATCCAGAGGGGTGTGCTCGAGCAGCGCGAGCGCAGCCTCGGCATCACCCTCGGCCGCCTTCAGCTGGACCTGGGCGATAAAGACCCGGCTATTGTCCGGATCATCCCGCTCCGCGCGCTCGATCAAGGTCTTGGCTCCAGTCAGGTCGCCATTGGTCATCGCTTGGCGGGCCTGATCAAGCAGCCGATCCGAGGCCCGGCTGATGTGTCGAGAGAGAAACTCCCGGACCTGTCCCTCCGGCAGTGCCCCCATGAACTGGTCGACCGCCTGGCCCTCCTTGAACAGTTGCACCGTCGGTAGGCTGCGGATGCCGAACTGCGCGGCGAGCGCCTGCTCGGACTCGGTGTCGACCTTGGCGAGGAAGAACTGACCGTTGAATTCCTCGGCCAGGCGCGAGAGGATCGGCATCAGCTGTCGGCAGGGGGCGCACCAGTCCGCCCAGAAGTCGACCAGCACGGGGCGCTCGAATGAGCCCTGGATGACGACGCGCTCGAAGTTTGCGGCAGTGACGGCGGCGATATGCGGGGAATCGTTCATGTTGTTTCTCTGTCTGGTAGGCCGTGTTGGCGCTCGGCATTGGCAGATGCTGTTGTCTTGAAAAATAATCGTCGGCAAGGTCTCAATCAAGCAGTCAACCGATCAGCTTGCCGCTGTCCGATTGTGTCAAGTTGCTGAGCTCTGGGGGTACCGACCCCGCCGGGCTCGCAGCTGGTCGCAATTTGCTCAGATCCTCAGAGGAGCCATGCCGATGACAACACCCATGCACCTTGTTTGCCCGCATTGCGATGCGGTCAATCGACTCCCGCCAGAACGTCTCGCCGACGGTGGGCGCTGTGGCCAGTGCCATCAGGCCCTGTTCGACGGTCACCCGTTCGCCCTCCGCCAAGCAAGCTTCGAGCGGCATGCGACGCGCAGCGACATCCCGCTGGTCGTCGATTTCTGGGCCTCATGGTGTGGTCCGTGCAAGATGATGGCGCCCGCCTTCGAGGCGGCTGCGTCACAGCTTGAGCCGCGTGCTCGGCTGGCTAAGGTGAATACCGAAGAAGAGCAGGGGCTCGCAATGCGTTTCGGTATCCGCAGCATCCCGACGCTTGCGATCTTCGTCGGTGGCCAGGAGCGTGCCCGGCAAGCAGGCGCGATGGATACGAATGCCATTGTGCGTTGGGTTGAGTCGCAGATCTCGTGACCGGGTTGCTGCGGTGCAGCATCGGCCATGGACAGCAGCGTCGGGTTTCGCTAACATCCTGTCCGTTTTGCACAGCAGTGATTCGGCGATCGGAACCAGCGCGCCACCGTCGCCACGCAGAGCTGCGCGGGGCAGCATGATCCAAGCGTTGAACGCTTTGCTGATCGTGCCCGCTGACCCGCAACGGTTCTCCTCTGCGGATCGCTCGATGTCACGAGATGCACCACGAGATGCTCTGGAGACCACTCGAGAGCCTTACACGCGGCCGCAACGGGCGGCCACTCCAGGTCGGGCATGTCGCCCGACGGACAACGTGCATGCGTGCGCGTTGTCCCAGGCGCGCATGAGGTTATCAGCTGCGTCCTGCAACCACCGACTGCCTCGGAGACTGCGTTGACTATTCCAGCGGTATTGGTCCTGCAAGACGGCTCGGTCTTTCGCGGGACGTCCATCGGTGCCCGTGGTCAAAGCATCGGTGAGGTCGTCTTCAACACGGCGATGACAGGCTATCAGGAGATCCTAACCGACCCGTCCTACCGCCGGCAGCTAGTGACCCTGACCTATCCGCATATCGGGAATACGGGAACCAACGACGAAGATGAAGAATCGGAGCGGGTCCAGGCTGCCGGCCTGATCATTCGCGATCTCCCTTTGCTGGCCAGCAATTTTCGCCGCCGCGAGACCCTGAGCGACTACCTCGAGCGTCACGGGGTGGTCGGGATCGCCGACATCGACACGCGGCGTTTGACCCGGCTGCTGCGCGAGAAGGGCGCGCTGAACGGCTGTCTGATCGCCGGCGAAGACCCAGACGAGCAGGGCGCGCTTGCCGCGGCGACTGCCTTTCCCGGTCTCAAGGGCATGGATCTGGCGCGGGAGGCGGGCACGGACAGTGCTTACCGTTGGACCCAGGGCGCCTGGAGTCTGGAGCAGGGCTTCCCCGAGCGCTTGGCCTGGGTTCACAGCCATCTTCGGCACCATGTGGTCGCCTATGACTACGGCATCCAGCGCAACATCCTCCGCCTGCTGGTCGACCATGGCTGCAGGGTGACCGTGGTGCCACCGCAGACCCCAGTCGCGGAGGTGCTTGAGCTGGCACCCGATGGTGTCTTTCTGAGCAACGGTCCGGGTGACCCCGAGCCCTGTGGGTATGCGATCGAGGCCATCCGCGAGCTGCTTGCCCGTGACGTGCCGCTGTTCGGTATCTGCCTCGGTCATCAGCTGCTTGGCTTGGCGGCGGGTGCTCAGAGCGTAAAGATGAAGTTCGGCCACCATGGCGCCAACCATCCGGTGCAAGACTTGGCGACGGGCCAGGTGATGATCAGCAGTCAGAACCATGGCTTCGCGATTGACGAGCAGAGCCTGCCGGCTGCGGTCGAGGCGACGCATCGCTCGTTATTCGATGGGTCGCTTCAAGGTCTGCGGCATCGCGAGCACCCTGCCTTTAGCTTCCAGGGGCATCCGGAGGCCAGTCCGGGGCCGCATGACGTGAGGACGCTGTTCGCGCGCTTCACCGAGATGATGAGCCAGCGCTCCCAGGACCAGTAACGCGGCGGCCTTTGGTCAGTCATCCTTATATCAAGTAGTAGAGCTCGGACACTTCACAGCCCATGCCCAAGCGCACAGACATCCAGAGCATCCTGATCATCGGCGCCGGGCCGATCGTGATCGGGCAGGCCTGCGAGTTCGACTACTCCGGCGCCCAGGCCTGCAAGGCGCTGCGCGAGGAGGGCTTCCGGGTGATCCTGGTGAACTCGAACCCGGCGACCATCATGACCGACCCGGAGATGGCCGACGCCACCTATATCGAGCCGATCACCTGGCGGGTTGTGGAGCGCATCATCGCCCATGAGCGCCCAGATGTCCTGTTGCCGACCATGGGTGGTCAGACGGCGCTGAACTGCGCGCTGGACCTTGTCAAGCAGGGCGTGCTCGAGCGCTATGGCGTCGAGATGATCGGCGCCTCGCGCGAGGCGAGCGATAAGGCCGAGGACCGCGACCTGTTCCGCCAGGCGATGCGTCGCATCGGCCTCGACATGCCGCGCTCAGCGATCGCCCACAGTCTCGAGGAGGCGTTCCAGGTCCAGGCCCAGATCGGCTTCCCGACCATCATTCGGCCGTCGTTCACCATGGGCGGCAGCGGTGGCGGCATCGCCTACAACACCGAAGAGTTCGAGGAGATCTGCCAACGTGGACTCGATCTCTCGCCGGTCAATGAGCTGCTGATCGAGGAGTCGGCGCTGGGCTGGAAGGAGTTCGAGATGGAGGTGGTGCGCGACCACAAGGACAACTGCATCATCGTCTGCTCGATCGAGAACCTGGACCCGATGGGCGTGCACACCGGCGACTCGATCACCGTCGCACCGGCACAGACCCTGACCGATAAGGAATATCAGCGCATGCGCGACGCCTCGCTCGCGGTGCTGCGTGAGATCGGGGTCGACACCGGCGGCTCCAACGTCCAGTTCGCGATCCATCCCGACGACGGGCGCATGATCATCATCGAGATGAATCCGCGCGTGTCGCGCTCCTCGGCGCTGGCGTCCAAGGCGACCGGTTTCCCGATCGCCAAGGTCGCCGCCAAGCTCGCGGTGGGCTATACCCTGGACGAGCTGCGCAACGAGATTACCGGCGGAGCAACTCCCGCCTCATTCGAGCCCGCGATCGATTACGTCGTCACCAAGATCCCGCGCTTCGCGTTTGAGAAGTTCCCGTTGGCCGATGCCCATCTGACCACCCAGATGAAATCGGTCGGGGAGGTGATGGCGATTGGCCGCAGCTTCCAAGAGTCTCTGCAAAAGGCCTTGCGAGGCCTCGAGACCGACAAAGACGGTCTCAACGAGATCCTGAACCTGTCCGATCCACAGTCACTGAGCCGGTTGCAGACCGAGCTGCGCCAGCCTGGTGCCGAGCGCATCTTCTATCTGGCCGACGCGCTGCGTGCCGGCATGACGGCTGACGAGGTGCATGCGCTGACCAAGATTGATCCCTGGTTCCTAGCGCAGATCGACGAGCTGGTAGCCATCGAGCATGAGGTCAGGGTGCAAGGGCTCGATGCCTTAGACGCGGAGCGCTTACGTGGATTGAAACGGCGTGGATTCTCGGATCGGCGTCTGGGCGCGCTGACCAACCAGACCGAAGAGGTGATCCGCGAGCGCCGGCGCGAGCTCGGCATTCGCCCGGTCTTCAAGCGCGTCGACACCTGTGCTGCCGAGTTTGCGACCAGCACGGCCTATATGTACTCGACCTATGAGGAAGAGTGCGAGGCGGCGCCAAGCGACGCGAAGAAGATCATCGTGCTTGGCGGTGGTCCGAATCGGATCGGCCAGGGCATCGAGTTCGATTACTGCTGTGTCCATGCCGCCTTCGCGCTGCGCGACGATGGCTTCGAGACCATCATGGTCAACTGTAACCCGGAGACGGTCTCGACCGATTACGATACTTCCGATCGTCTGTACTTCGAGCCGTTGACGGTTGAGGACGTGCTCGCCATCGTCGACACTGAGCGTCCCTATGGTGTGATCGTGCAGTACGGTGGACAGACGCCACTGAAGCTCGCGCGTGATCTCGAGGCCGCTGGGGTCCCGATCATTGGCACCTCGCCGGATAGCATCGACCATGCCGAGGATCGTGAGCGCTTCCAGCGTCTGATCACTCAACTGGGCTTGAAGCAGCCGCCGAATGCGACCGCGCGTAGCGAGGGCGAGGCGATCGAGCGCGCGGCCGAGATCGGCTACCCACTGGTGGTGCGCCCTTCCTATGTGCTCGGCGGGCGGGCCATGGAGCTGGTCTACGACGAGCCGGATCTGCGTCGTTACATTCGCACTGCGGTCAGCGTCTCGAACGCTGCACCGGTGCTGTTGGATCGCTTCCTCGAGGATGCGATCGAGGTCGACGTCGATGCGGTTTGTGACGGCGAGGCGGTGCTGATCGGCGGCATCATGGAGCATATCGAGCAGGCCGGCGTGCATTCGGGCGATTCGGCCTGCTCGCTGCCGCCCTATACCCTGAGTGCTGCGCTGCAGGACCGGATGCGCCAGCAGATGACCGAGCTGGGGCTCGCGCTCGGCGTGCGTGGACTGATGAATGCCCAGTTCGCGATCAAGGGCGAGGAGATCTTTGTGCTCGAGGTCAATCCCCGCGCGTCGCGCACCGTGCCTTTCGTCTCCAAGGCAGTGGGTGTGCCCTTGGCCAAGGTCGGCGCGCGCTGCATGGCTGGGCGCACATTGGCGGAGCAGGGCATGCTGCTGGAGGTCGCACCAACGCGCTACTGCGTCAAGGAGGCGGTCTTCCCGTTCGTCAAGTTCCCCGGCGTCGACACCTTGCTCGGGCCAGAAATGAAGTCGACCGGCGAGGTCATGGGCATCGGCCGCAGCTTTGCCGAGGCCTTCGGTAAGGCGGTCGAGGGCGCCGGCATGGCGCTGCCACGCCCGGGCAAGGCCCTGCTCAGCATCCGTGATGCCGACAAGACGCGGATGCTCGCGGTGGCCCGCCAACTGCTGGAGCTTGGCTTTACGCTCTACGGCACCCATGGCACGGCGCGCGCCGTGCGAGAGGCCGGAATGGACTGTATCGGCATCAACAAGGTCAAGGAGGGACGCCCACATATCGTCGATATGATCAAGAATGGCGAGGTCCGCTTCATCGTCAACACCACGGAGGGGGCCGAGGCCATCGCTGATTCCGCGGCGATTCGGCGTGCGGCTTTGCAACACAAGGTCAGCTACTCCACCACCATCGCGGGTGCCGAGGCGACCTGTCTCGCGCTTAAGGCCGGTGACATGCTCGAGATTACCCAGTTACAGAGTCTTTACTGAGCCGCTCCTCGCGGTTAGTCTCTAACCTGATGTATGGCTCCGCTCGGCGGGGCCTTCCCCACGTTCTTTCTCTGCGCGTCAACCGTTCGGTCGGTATCGCACCGAGCGCATCGCTCCCTAGCCCGACTGTCGATCAGAACGCCATTATCCAGATCGCGCGCGTTGCCCATTACTGTGGCACGCGTGTCGACCGACCTATGCAGTGGGCGCGCAATGACACGCCCCATAGTAAGAGGATGCCCGCATGAATAGAGTCCCGCTCACGGCTCGAGGTGCCGACCAACTGCGTGATGAGCTTGATCGATTGAAGCGTGTGGAGCGACCGCGCGTCATCGAGGCCATCGCCGAGGCGCGTGCGCACGGAGACCTGAAGGAGAATGCCGAGTATCATGCTGCCCGAGAGCAGCAGGGATTCATCGAAGGTCGGATCAAGGAGATCGAAAGCAAGCTCTCGAATGCCGAGATCATCGATGTGACCAAGCTCAATCCTGGGGGTCGCGTGGTGTTTGGCGCCACCGTCGACGTGCTCGAGATCGAAAAGGATGAAGATCACACCTTTATCATCGTCGGCGACGACGAGGCCGATATCAAGCAGGGTAAGATCTCGGTGGGCTCACCGATTGCGCGCGGACTGATCGGCAAGGCCGAAGGTGACACAGTAATGGTCGAGGCCCCTGGTGGTAAGCGCGAGTTTGAGATCCTTGAGGTCCGTTATGAGTGAGGTGCTGTGGGTGAGGCCACATTGGTGAGCCCTTGTCAGTAAGCACCTACGGGAAGACTGGAGGTAATCGATGCGCAATCTGGTTCTGTTAGGCTGCTTGCTCCTGGTTGCAGCGCCAGCCCAAGCGCTGCGCTGCGGCAACAGTGTCATTTCGGAAGGCGATAGCACCTTGCGGCTGAAGCAATTCTGTGGAGAGCCTGCGCAGATCGAGCAGCGCCAGGATCGCCTTGCGGTGGAGCGCTACGACCCGGCGCGGCAGCATTACTATACCGATTACGTGACTGAGCCCTATGAGATCTGGACCTACAACTTCGGTCCGCGTCGCTTCATCAACCGGATCGAGGTACGTGATGGGGTCATCAAGCACATCACGACTGGCGGCTACGGATATTGATGCTGATCTCGATCTATTGTTAGCACGCCGATGAAGGGCCTATGAAGGGGCGATGATGGGGCCTTGTTTCAAGTACGGGGGGCGCTGGTCTCAATGGGTGCGGCCGTTTAGCGGTCTCTTGCTCCTGTCAGCGTGGCTCACCTCCGCCGCGCTGGCGGAGGATGCGGTCTCCGCTGTCACCGATTCCGATCGGGAGCCAGTGCGCAAGCTTCGGATGTTGACCTGGCCCGATTATATCGACCCGGAGGTGGTGGCCGATTTTGAGCAAACCTTCGCTGCCAGGGTCCAGTTTGAATACTTCGATAGCGATGATGCTCGCGATCGCATCGTCGCGCAGGGTGATGGCCAGGGCTTTGATGTCTTGGTGCTTGATAGTAGCGCGGTCGCAAGCTATCGCCGGCGTGGCTGGATAAGCCCGATCGACGCTGCGAAGGTCCCAAATCTGGAGCACATCGATCCGACCATCGATCACGCCTATCCACAGACCAGCGGCTATGGGGTCCCTTACTTCTGGGGCACGACGGGCATTGCCTACCGGGCTGACTTGGTGCCGGAGCCGCCGCAGCGTTGGATGGACCTGTTCCGTCCGGAAGCGGCACTCACCGGACGCATCATGATGATCGCCGACAGTTATGATCTGATCGGCATGGCATTGAAGGCGCTTGGTTTCTCAATGAATAGCGTCGATGATGAGCAGCTCGATCAGGCAACCGCGCTGCTGCTAGAGCAGAAGCCGCTGCTGTACGGTTACGGAACCTTGGATCTTGGTCCGGAGTCCCTGCTGGTCAGCGGCGAGGTGGTCGCAGCAATGAGCTACAGCGGCGATGCGGCAATGTTGATGGAGCAGCATGATGCGATCCGCTATCTAGTGCCCGAGGAGGGCGGGCCGATCTGGATCGACTATCTGACGATCGGCGCGCAGGGCGAGACCGATTTGGCCGCAGCCTTGATCAACTTTCTTAATCGCCCCGAGATTGCGGCTCAAAATGCTCGCTACCTCTATTATGCAACCCCGAACCGGGCCGCCGAGGCACTGTTGCCTGATGCCTTTCTCAACGATCCACTGATCTATCCGGCAGCCAAGACCCTGACGCGCTGCGAGCACTACAAGCCGCTGCCGCCCGAAGCGATTCGAAGGCGCGTCCAGGCCTTCTCCACGGTCGTCTACGGAAACTGATTTGTGCGTCTGCAAGCGAAGCTAGCCTTCGCCCTGGTGCCGCTGATCGCGTTGCCGCTGCTAGCCTCTGGATGGCTCAGCTGGAGCTATTTGGGCGCTGACCTGAAGCATGAGGCGGAGCGAAGCTTGGACAGAGCGCTGCACAGCGTCGAGCATACGCTCGATGACCTCGTCGATCAGGCGCAAGCGAGCCTTGACCTATTGGCGCTTGCCCCGGAGACCGAGCGTTACGCGCGAGCCAGCGATCAACAGGATCGGTATTTCCTGTTTCAGTCGCCGTTGCTGAAGCTCTTCCAAGACTATCGTAGGGCTTATCCCGAGTACCTGATGATCAGGTTTCTGCTGCCCGATGGTCGTGAGGACGCGCGCGCGTCAGACCTGACGATCGATGCAATCGGGGTCAACTTCGAGCTGGAAGCTGACCTGTTGAGTGATCCACCAACAGGCGAGCTGCAACTACTTGACGCGGTGCACGACAGCCTGGTCTTTTATCGGCCGGTGCAGCTCGCGCCGCAATACAGCGATGCCACCCAAGGGCCCTATCGGTTGCGGGGATTCATTGCGTTGACCGTCTCGCTCGCCCGACTCTATGCGCAGATCAACGAGGTACGACCGAACCGCGGTGGGCTGTTGTTGGTCTCCAGCGAGGGTCGGGTGTTGTTCGGCGCTAGTGATTCTGCAACCGATCAGGATGTGCTTCCAGAATCTGTCGCCAAGCTTGCGGCCGCCGCTGAGGCGCCGCAGCTTGAGCCGATCAGGCTGTCTTGGAGCGACGGTGATCGGCTGCTGCAGTCACGCCCTGTGGGGGCCGGTCTTACTGCCATTGCGCTGTTACCGGTCGAGGCGTTGTCACGGCCGCTACAGCGGCTTGCACTCAAGATCGCGGCCATCACGGTCGCCTCGGGGCTGTTATTGGCCCTGGTGCTCTACATCTCGCTAAGCCGGCTCGTGCTTCAGCCGCTTGCTCAACTGCGTGGTGCGGCGCAAGCGATTGGTGCAGGCAGTCTGACGCCCGCAATCACCGTGAGCAGCAATGACGAGATGGGCCTGCTTGCCGACGATGTGCGCGAGATGGAGCAGCGATTGGATGCGTATCGCAAGCAGATCGAAGATCTGGCCTACAAGGATCAGTTGACCGGTCTTGCCAATCGACACCTGATTTACGAGCTGCTGCAAACCCATCTATTGGATCGACAGGACGCTGGAGAACGTCTCGCCGTGCTCGTCCTCGATCTGGATAACTTCAAACAGATCAACGATAATCTCGGCCACGCATGCGGCGACCAGCTGCTGCGCAGCTTAGCAGAGCGGATCAAGGTCGAGCTGGGTACCGACGTCTTACAGGGACGCTCGCAGGTCGCGCGCTTCGGCGGCGATCAGCTGCTCCTGTTCATCGATCGCTTGCTCGACGACGATGAGCCAGCGCGCGTTGCCGAGCAGATCCTGACCGAGACGGCAAGGCCCTTCGACCTTGGCGTCGGCCAGTACGTGGTGACCGCCAGCATTGGCGTGGCCGAGTATCCGCGCGATGCGGCCGATGCCGAGGGGTTGATCCGCTGTGCGGACTTGGCGATGTATCGCGCCAAGGCGGTGGGCCGCAATACCTACAGGTTCTTTTCTCCCGAGCTAGACACCAAGGCCTCCGAGCGGCTTCTGCTTGAGCATCGTCTGCGGCTTGCTGTCGCCGAGCGCGCCTTCGAGCTCCACTACCAACCCTTGTTTACCATCGACGGCATGCAGATTGCCGGATTCGAGGCCCTGCTGCGCTGGACTGACCCCGAGCTCGGCGCGATCTCGCCCGCGCGCTTCATCCCGATCGCCGAGCATACTGGCCTGATTGAGGAGTTGGGCAACTGGGTCATGCACGAGGTCTGTGCACAGCTTTCGCGATGGACTGACGCCGGGCTCAAGACGGTGCCCGTCGCGATTAACATTTCGCCGTTGCAACTGCTGCGGGGCTCATTGATCGAGTCCCTTGATGGCTACTTGCAGCAGTTCCAGCTCTCGCCCAGCCAGCTCCATCTGGAGATCACCGAGTCGGTCCTGATGGATATCAGTCCGATCAATAGTGCGCGCCTTGAGGCCTTGACTGCGTTGGGTGTTGCGTTACATATCGACGACTTTGGCACCGGCTACTCGTCGATCAATTATCTGCGCCGGTTCCATATCGATTGTATTAAGGTCGATCGCAGCTTTGTCTCTGAGATGTGCGCCTGCGACGAAGATCGCGCACTGGTGGCGGCCATGATTGCGATGGCCAAAGCCCTGGGGCTCGAGGTCGTGGCCGAGGGTATCGAGACCCAAGCGCAACGAGCGCTGCTGCGCGACCTCGGATGCGATCTCGGTCAAGGCTATCTGTTTTCTCGTCCCTGTCCAGCGGCTGAGGCCGGGCGCTTCTTGGCAAGCTGCTCAGAGGCCGCCTGCTGCCCATGATCTGCTG
>NZ_JBUDPI010000340.1:0-4008 GCF_054919635.1 Halochromatium sp.
GTGGATTCGGTTATCGGGGTGGATCGGGTTCGGATGCCAGGTCAGATCGGGTGAGTGTTTCGTTTGTTGGTCTTGGTCTTCAAGTCCCTCTCACGAGGGATCGTGCCAGCTCGCGTGGCACGGACGCGGGCCGGCACGGCGTTGGATAAGGCCGATCAGGCCAAGCAGATCAGGCGGCGAGCTCGACCAGATGCTGTTCCTTGAATTGAGCGCGATGCGCGGCATTGTTCGGATCGAAGCCGTTGGCGGCCATCTTCTCGGTCAGCCACTTCGGCATCCGGCCGCGGATGTAGATGTTCTCAGGATTGTCCGGATCGGCATAGCGGGTATAGCTGGCGTTGCTTTCATTGGCCGCGCTCCGCTGCCGACGGCGCTTGCGCCCGCTCGCGCGTCTCTGCAGGAGCTTGGCGATCTCCTCGACATCGTGGCCGCGCTCGGTGATCAGCGCTTTGATCTCGCCGGCAAGCTCGGTCTTCTCCGCTTCATGCCGGCGCTCAAGGGCCGTCTTCAGGGCCTCGCGCTGCTGGGAAATAGCCTCGAGCTGGGCTTGCAATTCATCGGCGCTGAGGTGGTTCATTTCGTCCATCAGTGGCTCCATCGTTCTGCTTGGATTTGTAGGCTTCCAGCCGCGCACTCATTGGCGCTGCTGGTTGGCGCCAATGATTTAGCCTTTTTGGGCGAAATGCAAGGGGTGTCTTTATTGGATCGCGATGCGGATTGGCTATTGGGTACCGATACGCGCTCAGGAGCACATTGATCGCTCATTGCACTCCTGCTTGCGCGTTGGCGTTATCGCTCACATTCAGAGGCGATCAGAACGAGAGATCGGGATTGCCCTGAGCGCCGCCATAGATGGCCGGACGCTCACCGTTGGCCTGCGCTGGGCCGTCGAAGCGGACATTGAACAGATCCGCATTGCCTTCGGCGATGCCCTGGTAGCGATCGATCTGGCTGCCGATACCGGGCTGTATAGCACGGACGCCGAAGCCGTCCTCGATGCGAGCCGGCTGGCTATTGAGGTCCGGATGATCGGCGCTGAGGCCTTGGTAGGCATCGGCGGCATTGGCACCGGCGGCGGCCAATGTGAGTAGAGTGGCGGTCAGGGTGGTGAGGGTCTTCATAGGTCGTGCTCCGAGTGGACGTTGGGTTGTCGACGTTCCGGCCGTTGCCGGGACTTGTCAGGGATAGAGCAGCCCCCGTGCCAACATTTACGAGCACCGTTTAATCGATTTGGAAACAGAGGGTTAGCGGGCCAGCACTGCCGTTGCGCTTACTAGCCCCGGCCCTCGCTCGGATCGGATCGTCACGGAACGTTCATCGCTTGCTCGGTTCGATTGAACGCATCGTGAAGGTTGGCTAGACCGAGACCGGCGCCGACTTCAGCGCCAGGAGCGGCGCTGGGCACTGGCGCTGGGCACTGGCTCTGGGCACTGGCTCTGGGCACTGGCTCTGGGCACTGGCTCTGGGCAATGGCGCCGGGTCGGCCCCGAGACGGCTTGCGCGCCGCTGCAAGATCAATAGGTGGGAATCGCTCATGGGTAACGAGCATGCTGACTGACGGATAGTGTGCCTCAGATTGTCCTCATCTGTCGGCAGTGCGGTACCCCCTACCGCCATTGGCGGAGGGCCGGTTGATGATCCAACGGGGATTTCACCTGTTCGAATAACGACGTCGGCACCAAAAACCCAGAGCGGACATTGTGGGTGCAGGCGCAGGGTCGCTTGGATTCCCGCCCCAGCTCCCTTACTCCCTGACAACGGACCACTCTCTTATTTGTAACATCCGATGGAAACATTCGCGAACCGGATCCGCGGCTACTACGAGGACGTCCTCGACCCGCTGGCAAAAGAATTCATGTTCCGACGACCACCCACTGTGGGCGAGTTGCGTCGACCACCGCAGATCCTGCTCTTGGGCAATCACTCATCGGGGAAGTCCACTTTCGTCAACTACCTCCTGGGTGGCGATGTTCAGAGCACCGGTGTTGCGCCGACCGATGACGGTTTCACGATCATCGCGCATGGCGACACCGCGACCGAGCGAGATGGTGCTGCCGTCGTGAGCAATCCGGACTTGCCCTATGAGGGGCTACGGCACTTTGGTGGCCAGCTGGTCTCGCATGTGCGCCTGAAGCTGCGCCCCGCTGAGCTACTCAAGACAGTGACGCTGATCGACAGCCCAGGCATGATCGACGCGGCCAAGGCCGAGAACGAGCGCGGTTATGACTTCCCCGGGGTGGTGCGTTGGCTCACCGAACGAGCCGACCTTGTGATGGTCTTCTTTGATCCGGACAAGCCCGGGACGACGGGCGAAACCCTCCAGGTCTTTCGCGAGTCCCTGGCAGGCATCGACCATAAGATGTTGATCATCCTGAACAAGGTGGACCAGTTCCAGAGCTTGCACGACTTCGCGCGGGCCTATGGGGCCCTCTGCTGGAACCTAGGGAAGATCATCCCGCGCAAAGACTTGCCGATGATCTATAACACCTTTGTACCGCTGAGCGACACGCCGAAGGGGCGCCTGCCGATGGAGGACTTCGACAAGGCGCGCAACGACCTGATCGGTGAGTTACGCCGCGCACCGACCCGGCGGATGGACAATCAGATCACACAACTTCAGGCCTATGCCGAGCGGCTTCGCCTGCACGCGATGGTGATCGGCGAGGCTGCGGACAGGCTCAGATCGGTCCGTGCGCGTTGGGCGGGTCTCTCGATCCTGCTCTTGGGCGGGCTGAGCGCTGCCGCGCTTGCCACGGGCATGCTCGTAGCGTTGCCAGGGGTTGCATTGGCCGCCGTCCTGGCATTCGTTTTCATCGGGTACATGACGCTCCCGCGAGCCAACCGGCGTCTGATTGCTCGCTTCGACCAAATCTTCGAAGAGCTGCACGATCGAGAGTTGCTGTTGCGCGACCGGTCAGATGACTTGCGCATGATGTGGGAGGAGGTCGGCCCACGCGCCCGCGAGATTGCTGAAAAGAGCGGCCTCCAGTCGTTCGAGAAGATGCGTTTGGACGACCGCGAGCAGCTTGAGGAACTGACAGGCAAGCTGATCCCGCAGCTTCGAAGCGAGCTCTACCACGCCATGCGTGATAGCGAAGCCCCCGCCTCGGACCCGGATCGTCCGGCGACGCTCGCTGGTACAGAGCCGCGCCGTCTGCGAGTGGTCGAAGGTGTCGGGTCCGAGAGGCCCAAGCGTAAGACCTTCTTCTGCGGTGAGCAGGCTGGGGCGGATTGACTGGGCCCAAGTCGCGGATGCCCGGGCGCGCACGCTTGGCCTGCGGAAAATAGTGACTCACCAGCAAATCTGGGGATATCGCGCCTAGTCCATTCGGCCTCCTTTCGCTCCTGAAGAACAGCTGCCGCGGTCGAAGCGACGGTTGATCTGATCCAGGGCCAGGCGCTGAGCCAGCCGGCCGCCGACACCCCAGACCTCAGCGACCGGGATCGGCGCGAGCAGCCGGGCGATCTCGGCCGCGGGCAGTATCTCCAGATCGCAGACGCCAGGCGAGACCGGGTCCTGCTTGGCGAGATGGTTGGCGAGCTTGGCCAGGCTCTTGGTCGGGCCAATGCCGACACACACCGGCAGCCCGGTCCAGCGCAGCAGGGTACTTTGGATGCGCTGGCCGATGATCGCGACCTGCTGGGACATAGCACGATCAAGACGACCAAGCGCAATGCGCACCTGGGACTCGAACGGGGACAGTGCGCGGTCAAGCTCCTGGAGCCATCGTCACATTCTGGTCACACCGACCCTGAGCAGGCTCGACTAAAGCTTGCGCGCACCCGGCAACCGATTGAAAAGATGAATAAATATGGCGCCCTCGACAGGATTCGAACCTGTGACCTACCGCTTAGGAGGCGGTTGCTCTATCCTGCTGAGCTACGAGGGCGAAGAAGGCTGTCTGACAAGCCCGCGTTTGGCTCGACAAAGGCCAAAGCCTAGCGTCATGCTTCTGGCTTGATTCAATGGTAACCCCTGTGACCACGACCGACCAAGCCAAACGCACC
>NZ_JBUDPI010000341.1:0-4002 GCF_054919635.1 Halochromatium sp.
CCGGCGAGCAGGATCACCGCCGGCGGCTGCTGGCGCAGATCCAGCCCCTCGTTGGACTCGCCCATCAGACTGACCAGCTCGTCATTGACGATCTTGATCAGCACCTGCCCAGGCGTGAGGCTCTTGGTCACCTCTGCGCCCAAGGCCTTCTCGCGAACGCGCTCGATGAAGCCGCGCACCACCGGCAAGGCGACATCGGCCTCGAGCAACGCCATGCGCACCTCGCGCAGCGTCTCCTTGATATTATCCTCGGTGAGTCGAGCCTGACCGCGCAGACCCTTCAGTACCTCACCGAAGCGATCCTGAAGATTGTCGAACATGATGCCTCTCGTTTCTTAACCTACGTCAAAGCAGTGCAATTGAGTCGCCGCAAAGCAGCGGTTGCCGCGCTGACTTACATTTGCACGCCATCCTGCTTGTGCGATGATCGCAGACTATGAACAACGTCGTCATCTCGATCGCGACCCTGATCGCCTACTTCGGCTCGGCCACGCTCATTGGCTGGCGCCTGTTCACCCATCAGCCGGACTCCAACACCGCTAAGCTGCGCGGCGTGACCCTGGGGCTCGCCTACGCTGGGCTGACGCTGCACACCTGGCTGCTCTACATCGTCATCTTCAGCCATGACGCGCTGAACCTGGCGTTCTTCAATGCGCTCTCGCTGGCAGCTTGGACGGTCGTCGCCTCGCTGCTGTTGTCGAGTCTCACCAAGCCGATCGAGAACCTCGGCCTCGTGGTGTTGCCACTGGCTGGAATCACCGTCTTGCTCGACATGTTGTATCCAAGCACACCGTTCCTCGGTGAATCGACGAGCTGGGTCCTGAAGCTGCATGTATTGCTGTCGATGCTGGCCTACAGCCTGCTAACGCTCGCCAGCGTCCAGGCCGTGCTGCTCTGGATTCAGGACTCCTACCTTCGTGGGCGTAAGCCGGGTGGCTTCGTCCGCGCGCTACCGCCGCTGATGACGATGGAAGCCCTGATGTTCGAGATGATCGGCATCGGCTTCATCCTGCTCACGCTGGCACTGCTGAGTGGCTTTGCATTCCTGGAAAACATGTTCGCGCAGCACCTGGTGCACAAGACGGTGCTCTCGGTGGTGGCCTGGCTGGTGTTTGGCGGGCTGCTGCTCGGCCGACGTCTCTGGGGCTGGCGTGGCCGCAAGGCCATCTCCTGGACCCTGACCGGGTTCGGCATCCTGATCCTGGCCTACTTCGGCTCCAAGCTGGTGCTTGAGCTGATCCTGCATAAACCAGCCTGACCCTAGCTCAGCCTGACTCTAACCCAGCCTGACCCCAAGCCAGTCTTACCCTAACCCAGCCAAGCAGGGTCAATGGACGTCAAGTCCTCTGGACGGTCGATATCCGTCAGGGTTGGCAGCTCAGTCCATTCCAGTCCTGCGGCGCGCATGCGCTCGCGGGTCATGGCCGCAACCTGGTCGCTGCCCCAAGGCATCGGCGCAAACAAGGCAGGCAACACCGGTGCTGTTGATCGCCGCAGGCCAAGCAGCACGTAGCCGCCATCATTGGCCGGTCCTAGCACTGCGGGACGGCGTGCCAGCGCGGCCAACGCCTGCTGCAAATAATCGGCGTCGAGGTCTGGGCAATCGGTCCCGATGAGCAGCACCGGCTCCGCAGATGCAAGCGCCGCGGCGGTCGCTGCCAGCATGCGCTCACCAAGGTCTGCCCCGAACTGGGTCTGAAGCGATAGCCCGTGGCGCTCGGCTAGCGCCTGAAACAGGGGATGGCTGATGTCGGGCGCGCACCAGAGCTCAATCTGAGCCAAATCCGCGGTCGCGATCCGGTCCAGGGTGTCGATGAGCAGGGCCTCGGCCAGCCTTGCCGCACCCTCAGGCCCAAGGGCAGGGATCAGCCGGGTCTTACAGGCACCCGGCACCGGGGCCTTTGCAAAGACCAAGATGCGCGCATAGGGAGATTGCATTCGTCGATCAGCCGCTAGCCCGGCGAGCTCGCTTGGAAGGTCGCGAGCCACCCTTGCACCGGCACAGCCCTGATTCAGCCCCAGCGACCGTCCGAAGAACCCCTGACCCAAGGGACATCGCGCTAGCAGGCTCGGGGGCTCGACCGAGCTGAACCGTCATGCTGATCGAGCGTCTAGCAGCTAGGCGAGGGCGCCGCCACAGCTACTCCCCTGCCCCGCGGTGCAGCCGTAACAATGCTCACCAACCTGGATCGCGCGTCCACTCAGCATCTCGGGCGTGCTCAGGTCACGGATGTGCAGCCGCTCCCCTGACGCCCGCTCAAGTGGCAGATCGAGCATCTGATTGAAGTCGCAGTCGAAGACATAGCCCTGCCAGTCGATGCTAATCAGATCACGACACATCACGGCATCGAGATTGGACTCCTGGTGCGCGTCCTTGAGGAGCGCCAGGTAGCCAGCAAACTGCCGGGTCGATTGCAGCCAGCTACCGAAACGCCGGATCGGCATATTGGCTAAGGTCAGAAGGTGATCAAAATAGACCCCATAACGGGCCTCGAGCTCGCGCTTGTAATCGGCCTCCAGCGCAGATTGCGCGGGCGGGAGGTTCGCGCCGATGGGGTTGTACACCAGGCTTAGCGACCGTCCGCCGCCTGGCTGACCACGAGCGGGCTGACCACGACCGGGCTGACCAAGCCCAGGGTGACCAAGACCGGGCTGACCAAGATCGGCCTTACCAACTCCAGACTGGCCGTCTGTGGACAGGCCCTGGTCCGGGCTGCTGCGGCCCGATCTGCCATAACCGCGCGCATTCAACTCCCGTAGCCCACGAATACTAGCCTCAAAGGTCCCAGTCCCGCGCTGCCCATCGACATTCTCTTCCAGATAGCAGGGCAATGAGGCAATCACCTCAACCTCCTGCTCGGCCAGGAAATCAGCGAGATCCTCCTGCCCAGGCTCGCCAAGGATCGTCAGATTGCACCGATCCATCACCCGCATACCGAGCCCGCGGGCAGCGATCACCAAGGGCCGGAAGACCTGATTGAGCTCCGGCGCACCACCCGTGATGTCCAGCAGCTCAACGTCCCCACGACGAAGATAAGCCAACACCGCATCCAGGGTCTCCGCCGACATCTCCTCCACTCGCTTCGGCCCGGCATCGACATGACAGTGCAGACACGACTGATTGCACCGATAACCGAGATTCACCTGGAGGGTACGCGGGCGCCGTCGCCGAATCGAGGGGAAATCAGACGGAAACAGCAGTGGTTTGGAATCCAGCACAGGCAGCTCCAAGCAACAACCGGTCGCGCAATAACACCAAAAAACACAACATGCGCCAGCGGTGATAACATTCAACCCCTGTCGCCGCGCGAGGCGCGCATCCTGCGCTCGCCCACGCAGCACCGCCGGCGATATCGCAAGAAATGACTGTCTCGGGGCCGTAGCTCAGCTGGGAGAGCGTCGCGTTCGCAATGCGAAGGTCAGGGGTTCGATCCCCCTCGGCTCCACCATTTAATGATCATAGACTATTGATTTTTGTTAAAAAATTGGAATAACTAAGAATCGATACCCACAAGCGAACCCACAAACAGTATTGAGATGTCAGGGGTCTGTTAGCAAAGCTGCTCAGACCTGTAGCCAACCGAGCAGCTCCTTGAGTGCCCGCGCTGAATCGTAGAGACGCGTATCGGTCAAGCCGCGCGAAGCGGCGCGATGTCCTAATTGGTCACTGCAGGCGCGTGCAGATGGACGAGAACCTGGTTCAGTTCCGCGACATCGAACTGTGCGGGCGCGGTGATCTCAATGCCGATCGGCTTGCCGTCAGCGGTGTAGTCCACCAGCAGTCCAGCGCCCGCCTGTTCGACATGATCACTCTTGTCGCCCGGCGTGCGAGGAAGGTAGAGGTAGGCCGCCAATGGCCGTCCGCGGCGAAAGGTCACTTCGAGGTACGATGATCTCATTGATTCACCTTGTCATCGGATAGGCGGTGACGACGACGAGCAGTCGCTCAAGCTCGTCTGGCTCCACGATGATCTGCCAGCGTCGACGTTGGTGTCGTGCTTC
>NZ_JBUDPI010000342.1:0-4001 GCF_054919635.1 Halochromatium sp.
CGATACCTATCTGGTCAGCGAGCGCGGCATCTATCGCCCTGGCGAGACGCTGACCCTAACCGCCTTGACCCGCGATCCGCGCGCCCATGCGGTGACTGGGGTGCCACTGACCTTCGTGCTCAAACGTCCGGATGGGGTCGAGCAGCAGCGCGAGCTGGTGCCGGACCAGGGGCTGGGCAGCTATCAGCTGCGGGCCCCTTTACTCAAGGATGCGATGCGCGGCACCTGGCAGGCTCAGGTTTATGCCGATCCGAAGGCCGAGGCGCTGGCGCGGACCCATTTCCTGGTCGAAGACTTCGAGCCCGAGCGCCTTGACTTCAGCGTCGAGCCCTCGGCATCCAGGATTGATCCGTCGGCCCCGCCAAGCCTGAGCATCGATGCACGTTTCCTCTATGGTGCGCCGGCCGCGAATCTCGAGGTCTCGGGCATGACGCGAGTGACGCTTGCCGAGGGGCTGGCTGACTGGCCGGGCTGGCAGTTTGGTCTCGCTAGCGAATCGGTCCAGGACCGCAGCGAGCCGCTTCCCGGGGCTGAGACCAATGCCGATGGCCAGGCCCTCCTCAGCGTCGAGCTGCCGACACTGGTGGCAAGCACGAGGCCATTGCAGGCGCTGATCGATGTGCAGGTGTTCGATGGCGGTGGGCGTCCGGTCGAGCGCAACCTGAGTCTGCCGATCCTCGATCAGCGCCCGCGCATCGGTATCAAGCCGCTGTTCGAGGGCGCGGTCGACCAAGGTGGCAACGCGCGTTTCGCGGCGATGGTGATCGGCGCGGACGGTAAGCCGATGCCGGCCGCAGGGCTGCGCTGGACCCTGTCCCGGGTACGAACCTCCTATCAATGGTATCGCACCGATGGCGATTGGCGCTTCGAGCCGGTCGTCAGCCGCACCCGTGTCGCGAGCGGTGATCTGGATGTGGGTGCTGATCCAAGCGCTCCGGCGCAGCTCGAGGCGCCGGTCGATTGGGGCGCCTATGAGCTAAGAGTCGAGTCCGGAGACGGCAGCCTGCTCGTTCATGGAAGCCGCTTGGTGCCGGCGAGCATTGGCTTCGAGGCCGGCTGGTACGTCGCGCCCAAGGCCTTCGATACCCCCGATGTGCTCAAGGTCTCGCTCGACAAGGCTGAATATCGGGTCGGTGAGCAGGCGCAGGTGCGCCTCGAGCCGCGCTTCCCCGGTCTGGCGTTGGTGATGGTGATCGGCGGGGATGGTCTGGTTAGCATGCATCCGGCCGAGGTGCCTGAGACGGGCGCTAGCGTTGCAGTGCCGGTGACCGCTGATTGGGGGCCGGGGGCCTATGTCACCGCGATCCTCTACCGTGGCATGGACCTGAAGGCGCGACGCATGCCGCGACGGGCGATCGGTCTGCACTGGGCTGGCGTTGACCCAGAACGGCGCCAGTTGAGCCTAGCGCTTGAGACACCTGAGCTGGCCCGCCCACGCGAGCCACTGAGCATCGGTGTCCAGATCGATGATCTGGCGCCTAGCGAAGAGGCCTTCGTGACTTTGGCGGCAGTCGATCTGGGTATTCTGAATCTAACCCGCTTCAAGGCCTGGTCGCCGGCCGACTGGTACTTCGGCCAGCGTCGGCTAGGTGCCGAGCTGCGCGACCTCTATGGTCAGCTCATCGATCGTATGCAGGGCGAGCCCGGCCGGCTGCGCACCGGCAGCGGCGCCGGTCAGCTGATGTCTTTCGAAGGCCCACCGCCGACCGAGGCGCTCGTCGCCTTCCAGACCGAGCCCCTTCGCTTGGATGGCCAGGGGCGCGCTCAGGTGAGCTTCGATCTGCCCGACTTTAACGGTCAAGTTCGGGTCATGGCGATGGCCTGGTCGGCGACTGGGGTCGGCCAGGCGCTGGCCGACGTCCTCGTACGTGATCCAATCGTCGTGACCGCTGCGATGCCGCGCTTCCTGGCTCCCGGCGATCGCTCGCGCATCCTGCTCGAGCTTGCTCACGTCGAGGGTCCAGCTGGACCTATCGAGGTCTCATTGACCAGCAATGGCAAGGGTCTGCGGATCGAGAACGATGGCACGCCCATGCTGCTCGATCTATCCGAGCAGGGTCGTGCCCAATTAGCCTTCTCGGTCCAGGCCTTGGGCGGGAGCCTGGTCCCGAGCAACAATGAGCTTCTGGTTCGGCTCGTCACGCCGACGGGAGACGAGCTGACCAAGCAGCTGATACTCGGTGTGCGCAATCTCGAGCCCGAGGTCGCCCGCACTCAGGCCATCCCACTTGAGCCGGGCGCGCCACCCCTGCGGCTGCAGACACTCGCGTCCAACGACAGCGGTCTGCTGCCGAGCAGCGCCTATTGGTCGCTGTCAATTAGTGGTGCTGGTGCGCTCGATGTACCCGGTCTGCTTTGGGCGCTGGACCGCTATCCGTTCGGCTGCGTCGAGCAGCTGACCAGTCGAGCCCTGCCGCTGCTGTATTTGGACGCGGTCACGCTGAACGCAGGTCTAGCGGTGGGCACCAAGGCGGCGGCGATGGATGAGCGCACCAGCGCTACTGCCCATGCTCCCACCGCTGCTGACGACGCTGAGGACGACGTCACTGCGCGTATTCGCAAAGCCATCGCCGAGATCCTCGCCCATCAGCATTCGACCGGGGGATTTGGGCTCTGGCAGCCGGGTCTGGGCGACCTTTGGCTCGATGCCTATGTGACCGATTTTCTGACCCGCGCCCGCGAGCAGGGTTATCAGGTTCAGGCAAATGCCTTCGGCAACGCCCTCGACAACCTGCGCAATCAGCTTAGCTATGCGGCCGACTTCGACAAGGGCGGCGAGGGCATCGCCTACGCCCTCTACGTGCTGGCCCGCAATAGCCGCGTCCCGGTCGGCGATCTGCGCTACTACTTGGAGACCAAGCTCGACGCCTTCGCCACCCCGATGGCGCGCGCCCAGCTTGGCGCCGCGCTCGCCCTCTTTGGCGAGACTCAGCGCGCCGCAACCGCCTTGCGCTCCGCGCAAACGCTCTGGGAGCAGCAGACAGCCGCGACTGGCTGGCGTGCCGACTTCGGCTCGCATCTGCGCGACGGCGCTGCCCTGCTCGCCCTGGCCGCCGAGGCAGGCGGTAACGCGATCGATATCAGCGCGCTCGGCAACCGGCTCGAAGAGGTCTGGGCGGCGACGGACTATCCCAGCACCCAAGATCAGGCCTGGATGCTACTTGCGGCGCACGCATTGATGGACGGTGCCGCCAAGCCACGCCTTAGTATCAATGGTCGGCCACACGACGGCGCCTTCTTCCGCCGCGGTCAACTCGGCGACCTGGCCCCCCAGCTCATCGGTACTCGCATCTCGAGCGCCGCCCACGAGGCCGCATCCAGCCGCGAGCCCGGATCAGCGCCAACCTCCGGATCAGCGCCCGCATCCGGATCGGCAAGCGCGCTCAAGATCGCCAATGCCGGCGATCGCCCGCTCACCGCAATGCTCACCCGCACGGGTATACCTGCGGTACCAGCGCCGGCCGGCGGTCATGGCTACAGCATCGAGCGCAGCTACTACGATCTCGAAGGCCGTCGCGTTGACCCGACGCAGATCACCCAAGGCGCTCGACTTGTCGTCCTGATCACGGTTCGTGCTGACCAACAGCGCGCGGCACGCCTGCTGATCAACGATCCCTTACCTGCTGGCCTCGAGATCGACAACCCCCATCTGCTGCGCTCCGGCTCCATCGAAGGTCTGCCTTGGCTAAACCTGGTCACCGAGCCGGCTCATATCGCCTTCGGCAGCGATCGCTTCGCCGCCGCTGTCGAGCGCGAGCGCCGTGATCCTAGGAGCTTTCAGCTCGCCTACGTCGTTCGCGCCATCTCCCCGGGTCGCTTCGCCCATCCGGCTGCCCAGGTTGAAGCCATGTACCAGCCCAGCCTGAGGGCTCGCACGGCCTCCGGGTTCATGGCCATCAGTGCTCCAGAATGATCACAGTAAGCTGTCTAGACCGACCCAAAACGCAAGCAAACACCGAGAGAGGGCGCCGTGGTCGGGTGGCGTCGCTCGGGGGTGTCGA
>NZ_JBUDPI010000343.1:0-3955 GCF_054919635.1 Halochromatium sp.
CAAGCCTCCACGGACGGATTCACGGCGTCCCCCGATCGCCGCTGCCCGACCCGGAGCGGGCTTGAAGCGCCGAAAACCGATCTGCAATGGGTATATCACGCGTCGGCGCTTCGGGTGCCCGCGCTGACCCAGGCGCGCGCCTGATCTGGACCCGGCACGCCACCGGAATGGACGACAACGCCATCGACCACCACCCCCGGCGTCGACATCACGCCATACCCCATGATCTGGGCGATGTCGGTGACCTTCTCCAGCTCGATCTCGACGCCGGCCTCTTGGGCGGGCTGGCCGATGACCTTCGCGGTGATCTCGCAATTGCGGCAGCTGGAGCCAAGCACTTTGATCTGTTTCATGAGCGCCGCCAGCTTCCAGCCGAGGATGCCGATCAAGAGCACGGCGGCGACCTCGTTGATCATTGGCGAGGCGATCAGGAACGAGAAGGTCACCCCCAGCGGGATGCCGGCCTCGACGAAGCCGATGAACAGTGGCACCGACGAGCAGGAGCAGAATGGCGTCAGCGCGCCCAGGCCCACGGCGAGACCACGCGACTGCCAATCGGGCCGGCCGCGCACGAGCTCGCGGACCCGCTCGGGCGAGACCAGCGCGCGTAGCAGGCCCATGAGATAGATGATAATGACCAAGAGCGCGAAGATCTTCGCCACGTCCATGACGAAGAATTGCAGTGCGGCGCCCGTGGCCGAGTCTGGGCTCAGGCCGACTAGCGAATAGGCGATGAGGTCGCCGAGCCAGGCGAAGGGATCGGGCATGGGGAGGCTCCGGATATGGGTGTCGGGGCCGTCTGTGCTTGGCAGCGATGCATGGTCTACTTCCCGGTGATTGCCGGACACTGGCTCTGAAATAGGGAAGCAGTTGCTGGATAGGTTCTGAGTACGACCTTGGCGACGGCTAACTCTGGCGACAAGCCTAGCAGATATGGAATTTCATATATTTGATCTTTAGCATGTCTTCGGGTTCTCGGTACAAGCGAAGCGGAGATGACCTCGGGAGTGCCCGTTGCGCGCAAGCCCGGAACGATTCAGCTGGGAAGGAGGCCGCTGTCGAGATAGATTTCAGCGAGCGGTATGGCGATGCCGAGCGCCGATAGCTCGACCTCGTCGCTGGCCTGCTGGAAGAGTCGCGGGGTCCAGAGTTCCGCATCCTTTCGGTAGTGCAGCACGGCGACCTCGTTTGAATCGACCAACAGGTAATCGGTGAGCGACTCGATCGTTTGGTACTGCATGAACTTGGTGCCCTTGTCGTCATGAGCCGTGCTGAGCGAGAGGACCTCGACGATGAGCACCGGGTTCAGCAGTGCGCGCAGTCCGTTGATGGGGGTGTAGCGCGGATCGCAGGCGACCGAGACGTCGGGATACAGGTAGGGACTGCCCGCGTGGACCTTGATGCGTTGATCGCTCGTGAAGGTGCGGCAGCTGGAGCCGCGCAGCCGCGCGCGTAGCTCAGCACCGACATTGAGGCAGATGATGTTGTGCTCCGGCTGGGCCTCGGTCATGCAGTGGACATCGCCATTACGCCATTCCCAGCGCTCGGGCGCGGTCTCGGAATCCAGGGCGAAGTAGTCCTCGAGGGGGACGAAGCGATCTTTCAGGACGGTTGGCATGATTCACCGTTTTATGTGACAACGCGACAGTCGCGTGAGGCGGTCACGCAAGTGCATCGATTGCAGCGTGACTCCAATCATAGCAACCAGGAGAAGCAAACAGACGACGCGGTTTGGGAATGTTCAAGGCTCGATGGGCGTTGACCAGGACCGGCACGATCCCGCCCTTGTCGGACATCGTCCGTGAGCGGGCTGCGGCTGCGGTCGTGCCGTGACTTATTGAGAATCTAGGTCGGCATGGTGTCGGTGAGTGTCGTTAATGCAGGACCTTGACCGGCCACGGCGGACTCAACCCGCACCTGCGCGGCCATGCCGATGGCAACGTCGGCTCGCTCTGGAAGCTGTGCCTCGAAGATCCGCTGGCCGGTCTCCGGCTCGAGGGCTGGCCAGGCGCGCGTCAGTATCAGCTCTATTTGATCGGCCGGCGCGCCATCAAAGCGAGCCTGCACCCTTTGCCCCGGCGCCAGTCCGAGTGTCCTCGAGCCGTCGATCGAGAAGCGGAGCACCAGGCTATCTGGGTCGAAGAGCTCAAACAGCAGCATTTGCGCCTTCACCTCACGGCCTTCAACGCGCGCATACGCCCGCGCGACTGAGCCGTCCCAAGGCGCCCGAACCTGGTGTTCAGCGGTATCAGCGTCGATTGGCAGGATGCGCAGAAGGACCTGTCCGGCGCTGACGGTGTCGCCCTCGCGCACCGAGCAGCCTTGCGCCCGCCCCGCGATAGGCGCATAGAGCTCGGCCAGTCGTGTCGCCTCGACGTGGGCGTCGACATCGACAAAAGTGGGTTGGGGAAACGCGGCAGTCTGGGCAATGGTTCGGGGCAGCGCGTTGGCGCCAGCGGTTTGGGGAGTGCGGGGCAGCCAAAGCGAGAGCAGGGCGGCGGCGAGCACGAAGCCGGTCGACCACCACAGACAGCCCTCAAGTCCCTGCGTCTGGTAGATCAGACCCGAGAGCACGGTTCCGGCGAGGCGGCCGCCGGCGTTCGCCATGTAGTAGAAGCCGACGTTGAGTGCGACCTTGTCGGCATCGGCATAGGCCAGGATCAGGTAGGAATGCACGGCAGAGTTGATGGCGAAGGCGATGCCAAACAGCATCAAGCCACCGATCAGCACCGCGCTCTGGATCTCGGCCGTTGAGGCCGTCGCGAGCCACCCGAGGTCGGCGCCGGTCACCTCGGTCAGCCAGCTGACCAATACCGGTGTGACCTCAGGCCCATGGGTCATGCCCAGCGCGATGCCTGCCGGGATCAACGCCAGTACCAACGCGCCGAGCAGCGCCGTGCGCCCGCTAGGACCCTGACCCAGCTTGTTCGGACGGATCAGGGCCGGCGCGCCGGCCTGGACGAAGCCGTAGCCGATGACCCAGAGGGCAAGGAAGGCGCCAACGGCTGTGTACTCCCAGCCAAGCACATCGTAGAGGAAGACCGGCAGCGCCACGACGAACCAGATATCGCGGGCGCCGAAGAGGAAGAAGCGGGCTCCTGAAAGCCAGTTGATCGCTGGCGTATTGGAGAACACCTGTGTGAACTTGGCCTTTTCCTTCAGCTTGCCGACGCCAGAGGGCAGCAGCGCGATGGTGATGATCATCACCAGGAACAGCCCGCCTGCGAGGATGAAGAGTGCATTGCGGAAGCCAAATCCCTGCAGCAGCGCAGCGCCAACGAAGAAGCCGGCACCCTTGAGCGCGTTCTTGGAACCGGTCAGCACAGCGACATACTTGAACAGCTTGGACTCGCCGCCCGCGCCACCGGTCAGCGTCTTGACCGTGGCTTTAGCGGACATCTTGTTCAGATCCTTGGCAATGCCGGACAGGGCCTGGGCGGCCATCACATAGACCACTCCGAGCCAGGCATCGGGCACTGTCAGCATCATCAGTGCGATGACCTGTAGTCCCATGCCGATGTGCATGGTGAGATTGAGCCCGATGCGCGAGCCGAGCCAGCCGCCGACCAGGTTGGTGACGATGCCGAAGACCTCGTAGAAGAGGAACAGCATCGCAACTTCGAAGGGGGAATAGCCGAGCTGGTGGAAGTAAAGCACCACCAGCATCCGGATTGCGCCGTCGGTGATGGTGAAGGCCCAGTAGCCGGTCGTGACTGTTAGGTAGTTGCGCGTGTTCGTGTCCATTGACTGCCTGTCAGTCGGCGTTCGGGCAGTCGATGCCGCTCGCAGTGCGAGCCTGCCCATGCGGCCGAAGCCGTTGGTGGCGACGCGAAGTTTCGCCGCTAAAGGCTATCCAACTCAGCGAGCGCCGCTTGCACCATGTTCTCCGGCAGTGGGACATAGCGCAGCGCCTCGGCATACTGCTGGCCGTCGGTGAGCATCCAGCGCACGAGAT
>NZ_JBUDPI010000344.1:0-3933 GCF_054919635.1 Halochromatium sp.
CGATAAAAGCCAACGACCGAGTCCACTCGGAGAATCTCTCGGCCCTGCTCATCGAAGAAGATGATGGCTGGCGCGTAGAAGAGCCCGAGGTCCGAGGCCCAATCGCGTGCGGTCGTGCGCTCTCCCGAGGGCGTCACCACCGGCGTCTTGGACCACATATCGAGCTGGATGCTATCGAAGTTGGCAAACGCATTCGCAAGCGCCGGCTCCTGTAACGTTTGCCCATGGAGCACGTCGCAAGGGTGACAATCGCCCTGCTCGAAGAACACGGCCAGCGGTCGCTCCGCCGGCAGTCGGCTGCGATCGAGATGATAGGGCGGCGGTTGAAAAAAGGGCTCGTCGTTCAGGTCTGCAGCGTCGAACACCATCCGATTATCGCCCCGCGCCAGATAGTCTCGGAACGACTCCCGGCGGTAATGCTCATCGGCCACATACTCGAGCGCTGCTCTGAACTGATAGGGAGGATAATAGCCACGCAGTCGCAAGACCTCCTCGCCAGCTTGGTTATAGAAGATCAGGGTCGGCGTAAAGTCGGCCTGCTCACGCAGTGCGAAGCCGCGCTCGGTCATGGTCCGGCCGCGCAGATCGGTGACCTCGGCGACGCCCCAGATATCGATGGGGGTAACGTCAAAGTGTCGGCGCGTATATTCAACGATATCCGTCTCGGAGCCAAAATTCACATCCATGAGCTGATGGCAATAGGCACAGCGCTTCTGGCCGAAGTAGAGAATCAGTCCCTTGCCCGCTGCGCGCGCAGCCTCAAGGTCGGCGCCCAGATCGAGAAACGGCTCATTGAACCACTCCGGATAGATCAAGAGTTCATCGCGCGGCTCATCATTGAGGCTCAGCGAGTCAGCATCAGCGCTGACCTGGGTACTCGACAACGCGGTGGCGATTAGGAGCCCCGCCAGCAGACAGCCGAGCATCAGCGACCAACGCAGCGAGCGGAAAGGATTAGAACGAGACATCGAGGCTATCGACTCCAGATAGACGCAGTTTGCCGAGGCTTTGGAGCCAACGACTGGACGAGGATGCGATCAGTTCTGCGGGCTTGGCTCAGGGGTGCCAGCCGATCGACGCCGCGGGCGCCGCCGTCGACGCCTCTTTGGTGCTTCAGTTGCTGCGCTGGTAGAGCTTGCTGCCTCAACGGGCGTCTCTGCCGGAGCCGGGCTCGCCGATGCTGCACCACCTGCAGAGGTCGAAGCCGACGCGACATCGCTGCCCTCTGCGGATGGCCCCTGTGCTGTGCCTGCTCGACCGCCACCGCCGGCCCGCCGGCCCAAACGCCGGCCGGATCGGCCACCCGCGCCGGCTTCCGACCCGCGCGAGCGATCGCGCGACGCCGGGCCGCGACCGGCTCGCCTCGCGTCACCCGGCCGACGCTCGACCTGGACGCGACTGTTCGGGTCAATATCGGCCAGCAACTCGGGCTCGACGGTGCTGATCGGAATGCGCGCACCAATGAAGGCCTCGATATCCGGCCAGCCCATCGCGTAGCTCTCGCAGACGAAGCTGATCGCGTCGCCGGCCTCGCCTGCACGCGCGGTTCGGCCGATACGGTGGACATAATCTTCGGCATCATCGGGTAGATCATAGTTGATCACATGAGTCACACCTGGGATATGCAGACCACGAGCGGCGACATCGGTTGCAACCATGGTGGCGAGCTCCCCTTCCTGGAAACGCCTGAGCAGGCTGAGCCGCTTCCTCTGCGGGACATCCCCAGAGAGCATCGCCGCCTTGATCCCGTTCCCCTCCAAGAAGCCCCAGACCCGCTCCCCTTCGCGCTTGGTGTTGACGAAGACCATGCTGCGTGCCCCTTCAAGCTTACGCAAAAGGCCGATCAGTAGTGGCAACTTCTCCTCATTGGCCACCATGTAGCCATGCTGGGTAATGCGGTCTGCGGTGACCTGCTCGGGGGCGATCTCGACCATCTGGGGGTCGTTCATGTGCTCGTAAGCGAGCTCCATGACCCGGTATGAGAGGGTGGCAGAGAAGAGCAAGCCGAGTCGCTTGGTCGGCGGCGGCAGCCGCCGCAGCACAAAACGTATGTCCTTGATGAAACCAAGATCGAACATCCGATCGGCCTCATCGAGCACCACCACCTCGACCTGGCGCAGATCGAAGACCCGCTGCTTCAGGTAATCAATCAAGCGCCCCGGGGTGCCGATCAGGATATCCACGCCGGCAGCAAGCTCATCGCGCTGCGCCTGGTAGCCGGTCCCACCATAAACCAGACCGAGCCGGAAGTCGGTGTGCGCGGCGAGCAGCTTCGCATCTTTGTGGATTTGCACTGCCAGCTCGCGGGTCGGCGCTAGAATCAAGACCCTAGGCTGGCGACGCTTGCTCGACGTCGAACCCGACCGAGTGCGAGGCTCGACAGCGGCTTCCGGATGGGGCTGCTCGGCGAGCGGATCAGCGCCTGACGCCGTGCTCAGCTCGACGCCCGGGTCTGTGCCAGGTTCAGTGCCCGGCTCGACGCTCGAGTCAACACCGGGTGCCAAGGCCTGGGCTTCTACGCTCGGCGCGGGCTGTCTGTCGGCCTCGGGTTCCTGTCCGCGCTCCTGCGCGAGCAGGCGCTGCAGTGCCACGACCAGGAAGGCGGCTGTCTTGCCGGTGCCGGTTTGGGCCTGTCCGGCCACATCCTGCCCAGCCAGCACGATGGGCAGGGTCTCGGCCTGGATCGGGGTGCAATAGTGGAAGCCAGCGGCCTCAAGGCCAGCGAGAATCTGAGGGTGAAGCTCGAAGTGATCGAAACGGGTCTGAGTCAGGTGAGTCTGGGGCATAGCAGCGCTAACGGGTGAAAACGGGAGCCAACCCCGCAATGACAGGGTGCGAAGGGCTTGCAAAACTTGATATCTTTAGCTCAAATAGCATCCTAACGCTGGCAGCAGCATTTGCGCCAGCCAACCAGCCCGCCTCATCTCGTTTCGTCGCGACGTCCTTGGTCAAGAGCAAGCTCAAGAGCAAGCGGCGCTGCATGAGAGCATCGGATCGCGCAGCCTTAGCCCAACGCGCCAAGCTGCGGCAGCAAGCGGGCCCGTCTATCACGAGCCTGTTCGACCGCTCGACCTGCAACGCCCTGAACGGCGACCCCATCAATCCGATTTGCTATCGGCGCCATCATCGAGATCGCCATCACACCATTGCTCAGGCACAACCTGTCGTCGAAGAATCCTCGGCCAGTGCTGGACCTGAATATGCCCCAACCTGGAGACTACCGAAGTGAGCGACCGAATCGTCCATGTGACCGACGATACCTTTGAACAAGATGTACTGCGGTCGGAGCAGCCCGTGCTCGTCGACTATTGGGCCAACTGGTGTGCCCCCTGCAAGATGATCGCCCCGGTCCTCGAGGAGATCGCCGAAGAGTACGAAGGGCGCATCAAGGTTGCCAAGCTCGACATCGACGAGAACCGCGCCGTCACCGAACGCTTCAATGTTCGGGGCATTCCAACCCTGATCCTGTTCAAGAACGGTGAGGCCGAGGCGATCAAGGTCGGCGCGGTCTCAAAGTCTCAACTGACCGTCTTTATCGATAGCAACCTTTGAATCAGCCACGCACCCGCCCGCGGCGCCGGCCCGGGAATAACACGCGGAATCGATCCGGCAACATCGAAACGGAGCCCGTTATCCAAACCGACTCCGATGACCCAACCGCTACCGAGCCCACCCCGTCCCCGTCGAGTCCTCCGCGATCCTCGCGCGGGGAGCGCACCCGAGCCCCGTCGAATCAGCCATCCATGAATCTCTCCGAGCTAAAACTGATGCCCGTCCCTGCGCTAGTGGAGCTAGCGCAGTCCATGGAGATCGAAGGCGTTGGCCGCTCCCGCAAGCAGGACCTCATCTTCGCGATCCTCAAGGCCAAGGCGAAGCGCGGCGAGGACATCTACGGCGACGGCGTGCTCGAGATCCTGTCAGACGGTTTCGGCT
>NZ_JBUDPI010000345.1:0-3930 GCF_054919635.1 Halochromatium sp.
TCGGCATCCTGCGGCTCGAGCCAGCGCAGACGCATCGTCAGACGAATGCGCGATAGCGGTGTCTGCGTGGCACCGAACAACGGACCATGCGCGGGCAGCGAGATTAGCAGTGTCAGGTACCGGTCAATCGGCGCCATGGGCTAGCTCCGGCTCGCCAGCGAGAAGGCGGCTTGCGTCGGAGCTGTGCCGCTGGTCACCGAGCTGGCCCAACCTGTCGCCATTATTTGACGGTGCCTTCCAGGATCGCGCGAAAGCGCGGCTGCAGATGAGCGAGAATCAGCTCGGCGACCTTCTCGTCGCTGAGATCGATCTCGATCTGCTTGTTCTTCAGGCGCATGCGGATGCCGTGCGCCTCGTCTTCGGCGACCTGGAAGGTCACGCCTTCCTCGAGCACCTCTGAAGCCACCGCCAGCACGAAGTGCGAGAGCGAGCCCTCGCGCAGCTCAAGCGGGTTGCGGCGCAGCTCTTCGATGCCGATCAGCTCGCGCGGCAGCACGATCTCGACCGCGTCGCCGGGCTCGAGGCCGGCCTCGTCCCGGCCGCGCCGCGCCACCTCCAAGATCAGCTGCTGCAGGAATTCCTCGCGCTCAAGCTCGGTGGTGATCAGACGCCGAACCTTCTCGCTCACCGCCCCGGTCAGTACCGCCGTCATGCGCAACACGGTGTCGCGCATGGCCAGACGCAACGCATCCTCACCCGCGGTCTTCAGGGCTGCAGCCTCTTTCTGCGCCTCGGCGATCAGTCGCTCGGCCTCGGCTTCCGCCTCTTGGCGGATGCGTGCCGCCATCTGTCGCGCCTCCTGCTCGATGCGGGCGGCCTCATCGCGACCCTTGGCGACGCCGTCGTCGCGCAGCCGCTGAATCAGCGCGTCGACGCCGGCCGAGGCCGCGCTGCTCGGTATTGTTGAGCGGGCCGAGGCTGAGGCTGAGGCCGCTGCCTGTGCCGGTGCTGGATCGGACGTTGGGCTGGAGGCTGGCACGGTTTCGCGCTCGGGCTTAGTCATCAGGATTGCACCTTGGGCCAGGATTGAGGGCTGGCATCTGGGGCCGGCATCTTAGGCCGGGATGTTGCCAGCAAGCACCAGCGCGAAGACGAAGACGAAGACCGAGAAGCCCTCGACAATGGCGGCAGGCGCCAACGAGAGGCCAAAGATCTCGGGCTTGACCTTCATCGCCTGGATGGCCGAGGCGCAGGCGCGACCCTGGAGCACGCCGCCGTAGAGCAGGGCGATGCCCGCGAGCAGGCCGATGCCGAACAGGGCTGGCGCCGAGGTCGCGGTCACCTCGCGCTGCAGCGTGAACATGATGACGATGCCATAGATGACGCCGGTCGAGGGCATCACCGAGACGCCGAGGTAGCGGCCCAAGCCGGACTCGGTATCCACCATGGCGCCGATTGCCGCCTGGCCGGCGATGGCGCAGCCGATGATGCTGCCGATGGCGCCGAGCGCCAAGGCCCCGTACATGCCGGCCCAGCCGAGGGCGATGACCAACTCGTTCATTCCGTAATCTCCGTCTTCTTGAAGGGGCGGAAGGGATAGCCCTCGCCAGACAGGGCCCAATTGTAGAATTCGATATAGTTCAGTCGCAGGCCATGGACCAGACCGCTGATCAGCCCCAGCGCCAGGTTCAGGCTGTGCCCTATGAGGAGCAGCAGGAGCTGCAGCAGCAGGCCTAGCCCGGGCACATCGGCATCGACCTGCACGGCCAGATCGTTGAAGGTCAGCGCCAGTGAGGCGGAGGCGAGGCCGAGTGCGAACAGTCGAAGATACGAGAGGGTATCGCCGAAGATCTTGGTCACTTGCGAGAGTGCCAGCAGACCGTCGAGGCCACGCATCAGGAGCGAGCCGGCACCTGTCAGCGGGCGCTCGCTGCTACTGAAGAACACCAAGGCCAGCCCGAGTGCAATCCCGGCATAGCCAAGTAGCTCGATGTTAGCGGTCTGTGCCGGGGCAGCCAGACTCAGTCCGAGCCAGAGCCCGAAGCCACTGAGCGCCACCAATATCCAGCCGACCGGCGCCAGCGCTTGCAGCCGCGGCCAGAGGTTGCCGACCCGCACGACGTTCGCCAACACCAGGTGCAGCACGCCAACGCCCACCGAGAGCCGCATCATGGTGTCGAAGTCGTGGATGTCGAGGATATGCAGCTGAGCGGGCAGGCTGCCGGGTGCTGGCGCCACGCCGAAGAAGCTGCCGACCAGCACGCCCCAGGCAAAAGAGGTCGAGACCAGGGTTCCCGCGAGCACCCGGAAGCGGCGCCCTTGCGGCGAGCGCCCTAGCTTGCCCCAGAACAACAGCAGGCCCAGTCCCAGCAGTGCCGCATAACCGGCGTCCGAGAGGATCATCGCGAAAAAGATCGCGAATGAGAAGAACAGGATGCGACTCGGGTCGAAGCTGTCGTAGGCCGGCATCTGGTAGAAGCCGACCAGGTCCTCGCCGGCGCCTAGGCGCTCGGGATTGGTCAGCAGCGTGGGCGGGGCATCGCCTGGCGCCGGGTCTTCCAGCAGCAGTGCCAGACCCTGCTCGGCGGCTAGCGCCTCGACCGCTGGCACCTGCGGCACGCCCACCCAGCCTTGCACCGCGAACAGGCCGTCGGTGTCGAGGGTCTGGCTCTGCGCATGCTGCAGCACGGCCTGATCCTCGGCGCGCGCGAAGTGCTTGCTGAGCAGGTAGATCCAGCGTGTCAAGGCGCGCCGCTCGGCCTCGAGATCCTCGAGCTCGAGCTCGGCGTCTTCGAGCTGCTGCTCAACCTGGCTGAGCGAGAGGGCGCCGGTATGGGTTCGCGGCACCGGTAGCGCCTCGGCCGGCGGCTCCTCCCGGGCAATCACGACCAAAAAGGCTTGGCGATTGTCCTGATGCACGACCTGCCACGGCAGATCCAAGCCTTCAAGCTCCCTCAGCTGGCGCAGCGGTACGACATAGAACCAGAGCTTTTCGCCAGCCAACGCCTCCGCGGGCGGTAGGCTGAAGTCGCCCCAAGGGGCGAGATCCTTGGCGCGCTGGGCCAGTGCGTCACGACGGTCGAGGGCGGCGCGGATGCGGTCCTTGTTCTCGAGCACCGACTGGATCGTCGCGGCCAGGTCAAAGCCTGCGTCGGTGTGCACCTGACGCCGCTTCGCAGGCTCGTCGACCAGGTACCGCAGCGCCTGTCGGGCCTCAACCGCATGCTCGGGCGGCAGCGTCTCAGGCTGCGAAGAGGCCGGTGCGAGCGGCACCAGATGCAGGCAGCCGAGTGCCTGCAGCCGGTCCATCACGAATGGCTTTTGCTCCTGGCTGCCGACCAGCGACAGCCGCTTCAGTGGCTCGATCGCCATCTCAGACCAGCCCCTCCGCGGCGCGTTTCTTCTTCGCGATCTTCGACCGGACAACGGCGGCGCGCTCGGCATCGGAGAGGGCAATGCGGATGCGCTTGATGTTGGCTCGAGTCTGCGGGATCAGGACCTTGTCGAACAGGTTGACGCGCTGGGTCACGGTGCGCACGGCCTTGTCCAGCAGCACCAGCCGCCGCTCGGCGAGCATCAGTTCGATGCGCAGCCGCAGCGCCTCGCGCAGGCTGTCGACCAGAGGCTCGATCCAATGTGGCTTCGACAGATAGCCATAGGGGCGCACGGTGATCTCAAGCTCGGCCAGCGTCGGCAGCCAGGTGCCCATGCGGTTCTCGCGGCCAAGCTCGACCCGCTCAACGCGCACCAATCTACTCAGATCGACCTCATGGTTGGCCAGCATCGGCAAGGTCTCGGCGACGCGCTGCCGAACGGCCTCAAGCGCGGCCTCGAGCGAACGCCGCTCGGCCTGAGCACGCGCGCGCTCGCCCATCAACTGCTTGCGCTTCATGTCCAACGAGGGCAGAAACTGTTGATAGCTCTTCAGCCGCTGCGATTGCTGCGACAGAGAGGACTTGCTGAGCGAGACCTTAGCCATGACGGGCGGTA
>NZ_JBUDPI010000346.1:0-3929 GCF_054919635.1 Halochromatium sp.
ATGCACCAGGGTGCAGACGCCGCAGAGGCGCTGCACGAAGGCCCAGACCTCGCGCGGGTCGCGGCCCTGGACGATGGTCTCGAGCCCGCGTACGCTGGTGCCGCTGGAATAGGCCTGCTCGATGGTGCCGCCGTTCATCTGCGCCTCGATGCGCAGATGACCTTCGATGCGGGTAATCGGATCAACAACAACGCGGGCACTCATGCGGCTGCTCCTCGGGCTTGGCCTTTAGCGGCGGATTCATCCTCGATCAGGTGGTCGGCAACCAGCTCGACTAGGCTGTGGACCTTCTTATCCCAATGGTTCTTTTGCCGGCCGGACTCGAAGTTGAGCCTGCAGCTGGCGCAGCTGACCACGACCGACTCAGCGCCGGTCTCGTTGACCTCGCGGATCTTGATCTTGAACGACTCATCACGCAGCCGGGTCGCATCTTCGAGCAGGAAGATGCCTGCGCCGCCCCCGCAGCACCAGTTGTATTCCTTGTTCGCTGGCATCTCGACCAGGTCCGCGTCCATTGCCGCTAGCACTGCGCGTGGCTCGTCGAAGGCGCCGCCGCGACGTCCGGTCTTGCAGGGATCATGGAAGGTGACCTTGCCCTCGAACGGTGTCAGATGCAGCTTACCGGCCTTGGCCTGCTTGCCGAGGAACTCGGACATGTACATCATCTCGAACGGCAGTCCACCACTGCTGAGCATCGGGTTCCAGCGCAACGCCGGGTAAGCATGGCCGCACTCGGCGATGACCAGGATCTTGGCCTGAACGCGTTGGGCGGCGGCGATGATCGGGTCGACCTGTTTCTTCCACAGCGACATATCGCCCGAGAGCAGCCCGAAGTTGGCGCTCTCAAAGCCGTCCGAGCAGATGGTCCAATCGACGCCAAGGTGGTTCATGATCTTGGCCGTGGCGAGCAGGCCATTGCCGTTGGCGACCAGGTCGACCGCTGAGCTCAGTACCATCACCTCGGCCCTGTCCTTGTCGATGGGGATCTCGATGCCCGCTTGCTCGCGGATGGTGTCGACCATCTTGCGCAGTGACTCGGGCGAGGAGCCGAACACCGTGCCCTGGTGCTTCTGTTCCATGCGCAATGCGGCTAGCTCCGGTGGCACTAGCTCAGCGGCGACCATGGCGGTGCGCATGTGATGCACCAGCGAGGCGGTGTCGATGCCCATCGGGCAGACCATGGTGCAGCGGCCGCACTCGGAGCAGGAATCGTAGATCAGCTCCTTGGCCTGCTCGAAGTCGGAGAGCTTGACCGGCTGCGTGATCAGCCGATGCCACCAGCGCATCGGGCTGATCTCGCGTTGGTAGACCCGGCGGTAGAGGTCCATCTTGCGCATCGGCGCGTATTTGGCCTCACCAGTCGCCTGGAAGTAGTGGCAGGCGTTGGTGCATTGGCCGCAGTGGATACAGCTCTCGAGCCAGACCGCCTCGTCGGCATTGGTCTCCTCGATCAGGGTCTCGACAGCGCCCTGGAGGCGCTTTTCGTCGGACTTGGTCGGCTTCGGTGCCATCTCACGCAGCATGCCGATCTGGCCGGCCAGGCCTTGGTAGACCTGCTCGAAGCTGGGAAAGATGGGTGTGGCGGTGGCAGTGCTCATATCCGGACCCCCTTGTGGGCATAGGCTAGCCCGCTCTGGGCGCGGGAGAAGATGAACCAGAACGCGTGCATTAGCTTGCTAAACGGCATGTAGGCGAACAGCAGCGCCGAGCTGAGGATGTGCAGTGCGAGCATGGTCTCGTAGCGCAGCCCGACATGAGCAAAGGCCATGAGTCCCGTGAGCAGGGGCAAGGCGACGATGATCCAGGTGACGTAATCGCCCAGCGTGGAGTTGTAGACCGCGGGCTTGGCGAGCCGGCGGACGATCAGTGCGATCAACGAGACCAGGGCGATGGTGCCTAGGGCCACGCCGACGAAGTTTGGCAGTGCTGGCCACGACAGGCCGGTTAGGCTCGTGATGAATTCGATGTGCGGAACGATGCCGACAACCACCAGTAGGGTGGCAATGTGGAAGACATAGGCAACAACGGTCTGATAGCGCGTCGTGGTGGTGAACTCACCGCTCGGCCAGGCGCGACTGAAGACGGTGCGATAGCCCTTGAAGTTGCCAAAGGCATCGCGGGGTCGGGAAAGGTCGGCGCCTCGGGTCAGCGCAAGGACGCCGATGATCCGCAGGGCAATGCCCGCGGCCATGATGATGAGTGCGGCATGGATCGCAGGGCCGCGGGCGAATTCAAGCAGTGTCATGGGGTTCCGTTCTCCTGATGAAGTTGGTGGCTTAGTTATTGTTATGGCGTTGCTAGGACGCGGTGTCGGGCGTGCCCGCTCATCCTCTTGAACTTGTCGTGCTCCCTTCTGGCTGAGGCTCTCCCCTGACCATTGGCTGGTTGTCCTTTCCCGGGAGATGCTTCTGACTCTTTCTTGTGTTGCCTCGGGGCGCCACTGGCGGCGCCCTTAGGATCGAGGGCTAGTCACCGCCGTGCTCATGCGCTGCGAGCTCGGTCTTCTTGCGACGTGCCAGCACGGCCGCGCCAGCGCCGACGGCAGCACCAGCGACGGCGGCCGCGCCAAGCTTGGCGCCGTCACCGAAGTTGCCCTTGGCGACCGAGTTGTAGATGCCGCCCATATCCCAGAAGCGTGGCTCGGAGCAGCCAATGCAGCCATGGCCCGACTGGATCGGGAAGCTGACACCGTTGTTCCATTTGACGTGAGCGCAGGCGTTGTAGGCGATGGGTGCCTTGCAACCGAGCTTGTAAAGGCACCAGCCCTTGCGTGCACCTTCGTCGTCGAAGGTCTCGGCGAACTCGCCGCGGTCATAGAAGGGGCGTCGATAGCAGCGGTCGTGGATGTTTTCACCGAAGAACGCGACCGGGCGGCCAAGGTGGTCGAGCTCGGGCAGACGGCCGAGTGTCAGGTACTGGGCGATGACACCGGTGATCGCGAGTGGCATCGGCGGGCAGCCGGGCACATTGACGATCGGCTTATCTTTGATGATGTCGCCTACCGCGACGGCGCGCGTCGGGTTGGGCTTAGCCATCGGGATGCCACCGTAGGCTGAGCAGGT
Source organism: Halochromatium sp. (assembly GCF_054919635.1). Lineage (NCBI taxonomy): Bacteria > Pseudomonadati > Pseudomonadota > Gammaproteobacteria > Chromatiales > Chromatiaceae > Halochromatium > Halochromatium sp. The sequence continues at coordinate 3,063 of NZ_JBUDPI010000346.1, forward strand.
GCCGATATTGATCACGGCGGCGGCATTGGCGCAGGCCTCTTTCAACATCGCGAGGTTGCTGATGCCGGCGACTGTCGAGCAGTGCTCATCGAGCGGAATCGAGCCGTCGACCAGGACCAGATATTTGCCAGCATTCTCGTGCTGGGCCTGCTCGCGGGCATGCTCAGCGGCATCGCCGGAGGCCGCTTGCAGGGTATGGTGATAGTCGAGCGAGATGAAGTTGAACATCAACGCTTCGATGGACGGTGCGCTGGAGCGGGTTAGCGCCTCGGTACAGCCTGTGCACTCCTGAAATGACAGCCATATGACCGATGGGCGGCGAGCGCTGGATAAGGCTTCGGCCATGGCGGGGGCGATGCCGGCCGGAAGGGCCATCAAAGAGGCGGTGGTCGAGCAAAATTTGAGAAAGGCTCGACGGCTGACCCCTTGGCTTCGCAGTAATCCGCCTAGGGTTGGCTCATTCGGCATCTTGGCATCTCCTTCTTCGATGGTAGTGGCATGGCGTGCCAATAATAAATTGGCATAGTTCTTATAGGTTGCGAATTGTCAACAAATGCGTTTGAGGAGGCCATGGAACCAGCTGAATTTCTTACGCTTTTTGTCGGTTGTCTGGACTTTGTCTCCTTGGGTCATTACTCTAGATGGTCGGTAGAGAATGTGAAATGTGTCGCGGCTTTTATAATTGATTTATGTCAGTCTTCGAGCTCAGTTTGATGGTGGGGGTGACGATTTATTTGCTTGTCAATAGTTGGTAATTCGCTATTAATGCCATCGAGCAGAGTAGTTAATTTGTAATTACTTTTAATAATTAATTATTGATATACTTGTTCGGAAAAGCGAAGGATGATCTCGGAGGCAGGCAGGCAG
>NZ_JBUDPI010000347.1:0-3921 GCF_054919635.1 Halochromatium sp.
CACATTTCACAACGGCGTCAAGGATTCGATCAGCTCGTAGCGGAACCGTGCCTGGCTCAAGCACGCCCGCGCTGACTTGTGCGCCTTGTTGCGCCAGCTCGTGCCGACACGAGGGTCGCCACCGATCGAAGACTCGACCAGTTATGGCTCCTGTTCGAGACGATCAGGGTACCGGATGAGACGGACCTGACCGTCGCGAGAGCATCCGCGATGAACACGACGTTTCGGAGTGACTGCCCTTTCAACAGTGGCCGACTGGGGGTTGACAAGACTCAAGCACTACATGATTATCTAAAACATTCGCGTAACGAGAACGCGGATCGTTTATTTTTGCACTGGACCACCTTCGATCGTGGGGTACTTGCATGCTGACGCCCGATATGACCGCTAGCCTCAACGCGCAGATCAACCTGGAGCTGCAATCTTCGAACCTGTACCTGCAGATGAGCTGCTGGTGCGCCTTCAAGAGTCTCGATGGCTGTGCCGCCTTCCTTGCCCAGCACGCTGAGGAAGAACGGACGCACATGCAGAAGCTGATCACCTACCTGAACGAAACCGGCGCCCTCGTCGAGCTGACGGCGATACCTGCACCCACGGCCCGCTATGACTCCCTTCAGGAGCTGTTCGAGCAGGTGCTTGAGCATGAGCAGCATGTGACGGATGCCATCAACAAGCTCGTCCATCAGGCTCATCAAACACCTGACTACGCGACCTATCAGTTCCTTCAGTGGTACGTCGCTGAGCAGCACCAAGAAGAGTTTCTGTTCAAATCGGTGTTGGACAAAATCAAGTTGATTGGGACCGACCATCAGGGGGTCTTCTTCATCGATAAGGAGATCGGCGCGTTGGCGACACCGCCCGCTGCCGGGACCGGTGTGGCCGATCCGACCACTGCAGCGGTCGCACAATAGGGGTCGCTCAGCATGACCCTACGAGATCTCAGCCCCTGGGACGAAGCCATCATCGACGTAATCAATAGTGACGGCACCGAAGTGCAGGACGGCTTCAAGATTCGGCTCGAAGCGCTCGGGTTGGTCCCAAGCAAGCCCGTTCTAGTCTTACGCGGTGCAGCATTCGGCGGACCCTTGCATGTACGAGTCAGCAGCACCACCGAGGTCGCGATCCGGCGCTCCGAGGCGGAGCGGGTTCAGATTCGGGAACACCAGCCCGGTACAGGTCGTCACCTAGGGCATCGTCGCCGCCGGCACCGGGCAGGTCCGGGAGAGGGACCAAGCGCTCAGGCTCACACAACCCGGAGCGACGCATGAGCACCTTGGCCGCCGATGTCATCCTCAGTGGTGACCAGCCCTGCCTGGTCGCCGAAGCGCTAGCCGATCGACCAACCTTTGAGCGTCGCATTGCCTTTATCGGCCAGCCCAACACCGGCAAATCGACCTTCTTCAATCGCGTGACAAAGTCACGCGCCGGGGTTGCGAACTGGCCTGGTCTAACTGTGGATCTGCAGCGCGCGTTGATCGACCTCGATGGTCAGCGCACCGAGTTTGTCGACCTGCCCGGCATCTATGATCTGAACGGCTTCACCGAGGATGAGCATGTCGTTCAGCGTTTTCTGTCGGAGAACGCCGTCAACCTGATCGTACTGGTCATCAACGCGACGCAAATCGATCGTCAGATTCGCATTGCGTTGCAGATCAAGGCACTCGGACTGCCGGCTGTGGTTGCGCTCAACATGGCCGACGAGGCCAGCCGCTACGGCGTCGACATCGATATCGGCGAACTGCGAAAGCGCCTTGGCATGCTGGTCTACCCTATAAGCGCCAAGTACGGCAGCGGCTGCGATACGGCAGTTTCCGGGATCTCAGCTGCCGTGCGCGCCCAGGAGCAGTCACTACGCGTCACAGACCTCTCTGAGTGCCTCGGTCGCGACCCGATCGATGAGCATCGCGTCGCCGCTGAGCTCGATGGCATCCTGACAATGCCGCCGCTGGCCTCAATAAACTTGACCAGCCGCATCGACGCGGTGATGCTTCACCCGGTCTTTGGCATCCCCTTGTTCTTTGCCACCATGCTGATCGCCTTCATGGTGGTTTGGTACATCGGCCTGCCGCTGCAGGACCCAACAGGTGATGCGGTGACCTGGCTTGGCGATCACGTGCTTGGGCCATTGGTTGCACCGCTGCCAGCCTTCGCCCGCGAGCTGCTCCTCAACGGGATCTGGGCGGGGATCTCTCTGCTCTCCACCTTCGTGCCCCTGGTCGCCGTGTTTATCATCGTGATGGCGATTTTGGAAGATAGTGGCTATCTGTCACGCGCGGCCTACCTAATGGATGCCTTGATGCGGCGCCTTGGTCTCGATGGGCGCGCCTTTGTGCTTCAGATCATGGGCTTCGGCTGTAATGTGCCCTCGATTATGGGGACCCGAGTCATCCGTAGTCGTGCGGCGCGCCTCACGGCGATGCTGGTCATCCCATTCTCGCTGTGCTCGGCGCGCCTGCAGGTCTTCGTCTTCATCCTTGCTGCGGTAATGACCGGTATCTATGGCGCCATTGCGCTCTTTATCCTGTACCTGCTGAGCTTTGCGGTCTCGTTCATCATCGCCGCAGTGATGAGCTACAGCGGCGCGCTGAAGGACACGGAGCCCTTTGTCCTGGAGCTGCCGCCCTATCGATTGCCAACCGTCAAGCAGGTAGTCACCAAGCTAATCTCGGAGATGCGCGAATTCCTTGGCCGACTGATGGTCTTCATGGTCGTCGGCTCGGTGTTGATGTGGCTGCTGACGAAGTTTCCGGCAGGTGCCTCCGGCATGGATACCTATGCCGGACAACTTGGACGCTTCTTTGAGCCCGTGATGCAGCCGCTCGGCATCAACGCGCTGATGACGGTCTCGCTGATCTTCGGGTTCGTCGCGAAAGAGATTCAGCTCGCCGCGCTTGCCATTGCTTACGGCATGAGCGATCACGCGCTGCACCTAAAGCTGAGTCAAACCCTGAGCTTTGGCCAAGCATTCAGCTTCTGTCTCTTCAGCCTACTCTACACGCCTTGCTTAACGACCTTGGCGACCATTAAGGCAGAAGCGCGCACCTGGCGCTTCACCCTGTTCTCGTTAGCCTTGTCACTGGCGGTTGCCTGGATCGCGAGCTTTCTCTTCTATCAAGGCTGGCGTCTCGTGACGGGAGGGGTCTGACCATGAACAGCGTTAACGAGACTGCGGGTGAGACTTCAACGATGTCTGCTGTCGATGCGGCTAACCCGTCAGGACCTGAGGTCCTGAACGATGCGCATCAGCAGCAGCTAGAAGGACAACGCGCGCCGAACCAGCCTCACCGCCAGCAACGAGAATGCGCTCGCGTCTGCGTCAAATGGGGGCTGTTTGGCGCAGTAGTGGCGATGCTCCTATCGCTTGGCGCTGCCGCGTTGTTGGGTGTTAATGGCAACGATGGTGATGGGCTGGAGGCTGATCCGTCCGCCGACTATCGGCGTATTGACGCCCTGCTCGACGCCGAGCGATGGCCCGAAGCCAATCGTCTGACCATGGAGGTGGCCCTGGAGGCGGCCGGACGCGCTGGCGAGGGTTGGTTCGATACCAAGGCGAGTGAGCGCTTTCCTTGTGAGGTGCTGGGTCATCTAGACCGGCTCTGGAGCCATCATTCGGACGGCCGATTCGGCTTTCGCGCCCAGGCGCAGGTCTATCAACAGGTGGTGGATACCGATCCTGAGGTCGATGATCAGACGCGCTATCAGAGGTTCGCTGAAGCCGTTGGCTGGATTGAGGATGGTCAGCTCCTGCCTGTCGACGACGACCTATTCGCGAATCTGGATGACGCTCCGGCCGGACATCTGCCGATCTCCGTCCCGCCCCAGGCCTATCGTCCGACCTCTCCTAAGTCCCGGTCTGGAACACCTGAGCGTGTACACCAAATGCACCGCTTTATGGATCGTGTTGGTGAATGTCTTCCCTAG
>NZ_JBUDPI010000348.1:0-3915 GCF_054919635.1 Halochromatium sp.
TGGGTCACTGGTTCGAGTCCAGTTCGGGGAGCCAATAGAAACAACGGGTTAGCTTTATGCGGGGCTAGCCCGTTTTTCGTTTTGGGCATCCTAGGTGAGTTTGGGAGGTACTCGAGAGTAAGTTTGCCGGCAGGTGCCACAAGCCCCAGATCACGCCAGTTACCGCTCGGACTAGGTAGGCGCCATCTCCCGCTGCAGCAAGGGTTGCGCCTTGTCGCGCCAACAGTGTGCCTCGATGCGGTTGAGAAAGAGAAAGAAAAGAGAAGAACAGGATTACGAAGGCGTTGATCGAGGGCGGCTAGGTGGCGAGCAAGAAGAATCGCCGCTGTTCACCTCACTCCTGACCAACCACGAGGTGCGCCATGGAGCCGATTGCCGAGCAGCTGATCCCCTTCGCGGTCCGGGCGCCGTCCGGACATAACACCCAGCCGTGGCAGTTCTCGGTGGGTCAGGACCGCATCAGGATCTTTCCCGACCTGTCCCGCCGGCTGCCGGTCGTCGACCCGGACGATCACGCGCTCTTTATCAGCCTTGGCTGCGCGCTCGAAAATCTCATCATCGCGGCCTCGCATCAGGGCCTTGTGGCGAGCGTCGAGTATTTCCCCGCCGATGAGGCGGAGGCCTGTGTGCGTGTTCGGTTGTCGGCAGCGCAGGGCGCCGATGAGAACGTCGACGCCTTGTTCCGCGCCATTCCCGAACGTCAGACGAATCGGCGGGACTACGATGGGCGGTCGATCAAGCAATCCGATCGTGCACGAATCCTGGAGGCCAATCTTCGGGATGCCGTGGAGCTGCGTGCGTTCAGCGTTGGTGATCCGGACATCGAGCCGATCATCGACCTCGTCCGGGAAGCCAGTATCATCCAGTTCAATGATCCGGCCTTCGTCGCCGAGCTCCTGTCCTGGATTCGGTTCTCCCGGCCTGAGGTGTCGGCCCGGCAGGATGGCCTCGTCGGCGAGGCAATGGGGTTTCCTTCGGTGCCGCGCTGGCTCGGCCGCTGGATCATGACGAGACTGGTGAAGCCAGAGGGCGAGGCGGATCGGCAGGAGAAGGCGATCCGCCAGTCCTCCCTGCTGTTGCTCTTCATTGCCCGATCGCATGACAAAGGCCATTGGGTCGACATTGGCCGAAGCTTCGAACGCGTCGTGCTCACCGCGACTTCTCTGGGCATCGCGCACGCCCACGTCAATATGCCCTGCGAGGTCGAGCCGATTCGCAGGCGGCTGGCGGCTCATCTCGGATTGAACCCCGGCGCGCAACCGCTGCTGCTGATCCGCCTGGGATATGCGAAGAAGCGACTGCCGCCCTCACCGAGACGGCCCGTCGATCAGGTCATGCGACAACCATAGCGGAATGGATTTGACAGGCACGCTGCTCTTTGACATCGGTCGCGCCGGGCGCGCTGCTGACGAGCTGGCCGCCTTCGGTCTCTCGATGACCTCGGTCGGTCAGCTGTTGCTCTCCCATCTCCCATCCTCACCGCGATCAGGTGGGAGCCTGCCCCTTGATCCGAGCGGGTCCGGCACCGTCGCGCTGCACACGCGATCCTTGCCCTCGCGCTTCGCTTGATAGAGCGCCCCGTCGGCACGCGCGATGGTCTCTTCGATGTCGAGGTCTTGACGCGAGACGATCGTGATTCCGATGCTCAAAGTAAACTGCACTGGGTCGGCGGCTCGGTTGGTCGCGACCTCGTGGCGGATGGTCTCGGCCACATGAGCCGCGCCTGCGAGTCCGGTGTTGGGAAGCAGTAGCAGGAACTCTTCGCCGCCAAAACGGACGATCAGGTCGCTCTGTCTGATGTGTTGCCGGATCAGCTCGACCAGGACGCGGATCACTCGGTCTCCGGTGTCATGCCCAAAGCCATCATTGATGGCCTTGAAATCATCGATCGATATCCATCATCGCGATGGCGATATCCCGACCGTCCCGGCGAGCGAGCGGCAGCAGAGCGCCCGCCGCATCTTCGAGATAGCGCCGATTGAAGGCCCCGGTCAGCGGGTCGGTGTGGGCGATCCTCTCTAGCTCCTGATTCGCGCGTTTGAGTGCCTCCTCGCTCCGTCGGATCGCGGTGAGGTCGATGGCGGCGGTGATGCGTGTCGGTTTGCCATCGATGATGGCGTTCTGGCCTTTCACGAGCATCGGAAAATGACTGCCATCGCGTTTCCTGCCGATCGCCTCGTAAGGCTCGGTATCCTCATTGGCGATCTTCTCGTGCACGGGCGCGACCGATTCGGGAGCGACGAACGCGTCTGGCGTAAGGCCGCGAGCCTGGGCGCTCGATGCGAAGCCGAACAGCTCGACGCCGGCCTGATTGAGATCAACACAGCGGCCGGCCTGGAAGATGGCGATTGACTCGAGGGCATTCTGGAAGAGATAGCGAAACTTGGCGGTCGATGCCTGTAGCTCCCGCGTTCGCTTCTTAACCTTATGCTCAAGGCTCTGATTGAGCTGACCAATGGTCCGGTAGCTGTGCTGGATGTTGTCTTGCATCGCATTGATGGCCTTGACGATGAAATCCAGCTCGTCATCGGTGCCCGGGCCGCGCTGGATCTGCAATCGTTCCTCGGAGCGCAGGTCGATCTGTCGAGCATACTCGCCAATCCGGTACAGATGTCGCGTCACCATCCAGTGGAAGGCCAATAGGATGACAATGGAGACGACGAAGGTCTTGACCCCCTGGGTCACGAGGATGATCAGACCGCGCTCGAAGAGGTTGCTGTAAACCCGATCCAGACTGGCCACGATGATCAGGCGTCCGGGCTCGACGACCCGGCCGAAATCGGTCGTCGCAAGCTCGATTTCCTCACGGATAAAACGCGCCTCTGGGGGCTCGCCCTGGGCCAGAATGAGCTCTCCGTCCTGCCCACGAATCTCGGCGAAGACAATATCCGGAAAATGCAGGATGCCGTCGAGCTGGCTGCGAAACTGCTTGCGGTCGAAATTCCAGACACTAAGGGCAACGGAGTCGCTGTAGCTCCCTTTGATCTGGTCCAGGCGTTGTTCGATCAGGTCGACGTCATTGCGATATTCCGTGTAGAGCTGCGCCCCGACAGCGAGGAGGGTGATCAGCGAGCTGGTGAAGAGGATCGTAAGCAGCAGACGCACCGCGAGCGGAGATCGTCGTGACGATAAGAAGAAGGACAGCATTGTTGCAATCGTGGACCTCGCTCGGGGTCAGCGTGACAGATCCTCGAGGGTTGGGAGATAGGGGTCTCCGTATTCGCGCAGGAAGTAGGCGCTGTAGGGACGGGCGACCTGCTCCAGGGTGCCCTTGCGGATCATGCGGCCGATGACCTCACAGAGCATCGCATCCGTTTCTGCACCCTCGGCGGTATCCGGCAGGATGAATTTGGAGCCGAAGATCCTGAAGTTCTGGCGGGCGATACTGGTCAGACCGGCCTCGCGAATCATGAGATCGATCTCTCGCGAGGCAAACACAAGGCCGTCGATTCGGTTGGCGCTTAGCTTCTTGACGCTGCAGGGCAGGCAAGTGGTGCCCTGCAATGGGGTCTCGAAAAACTGTCTGTGCCCAGCGTCGGTCTCGATACGGTAGTCACCGAGCCGGGCCAGATCGAGCGGGGGACGCTCGCGATTGCGGTAGAGGGCGAAATGACTCTTGGTCAGACTGCACCTGGAGCGTCGCAGGCCCCGCGCGCGCAGCTGGTCCTCGTAGGGGCCATCCTCGGGTTCCCAGTGGGCGCTGCCAACGATCGGAAAGTGCAGATCGGCAAGGCCTTGGGCGACATTATGGATCGAACGCTCGAATGGATAGACCTCGATGCTCAAGCGCCCGTCTCTGTATTCCTGGTCCATGGCCTTGATGACGTCGATGAGGATGCCTCGATCCTTGGTTTCCGCATAGAGCGGCAAATGGCCGACGTTGATCCGATAGTCTCGAGCGAGTGCGATGGTCGT
>NZ_JBUDPI010000349.1:0-3909 GCF_054919635.1 Halochromatium sp.
CCCAACGCCGAGTCTGTAACCTAAGTCGGACAGGCTCCTAGCCCGGCCTGATTCCAGCTGGACCCCAGTTGGACCTTAGCTCGATCAGAGACGAACGGACGACGAGAGCATCGGCGAGCGAGCATGAAATCACCCTGACCCGTTCACATCGGCTGCCGGGGCCAAAGCCTGCGCTCCCGATCGGCCAGGCGCTGGCGATCACCGACGGGCGGATGATTACCAAGGGCGATAGGTCAGGCCTGGGATGCTACGCTCGTTGAACTGTGGCGCCAGGCCATGGATCAGGGCCTCGAGCTCTTCACGATTGACGTAGCGACCGTAAGACGCCTTGGCCGCATCCAACGGCACCTCCACGTAGTAGCGATGTTGGTCGGGCTCGGGAAGGATCTGCAAGGCATTGTCGTCGGCATCCAGGATGCCGAGATAATCGTCCTCTGATTGTAGCCGATCGAGCATCTGCTCACAGATGGCCTTGGTGGTCATTTCCACCGCGCTCCTTGACGAGACGCGCTCGCCAGAACGGTTGATCAGATAATAGACGCGAAAATGCATGTTGGTGTTATCTCTCAACGCCGATGGCCCTGCGCCACTCGATGAGAAGACTCAGGGCTGACGGAACGACACCCAAGCCTTTCATAGTATCATCAGACAGGTGTTGCTGAATATCTGGGTTCTCGAGCACTGCTATGGCCATCTTAAGACTCAAACTGCACTGGCAGATCCTGATCGCTCTCGCCCTCGCCGTCATCGTCGGCCTGCTCGTCGGGGAGGATGGCAACCTATTCGGTGTCACCTTCTACGCTATCTTCGACTTCATCGGCCAGCTCTTCCTCAATGCCTTGAAGATGCTGATCGTGCCATTGATCGTCTCCTCGATCATCGTCGGCGTGGCTAGCATCGGCGACTCCGACAACCTCGGGCGCCTCGGCGGCAAGACCATCGGCTACTACGCGCTGACCAGCTTCCTCGCCATCCTCGTCGGACTTGCGGTGGTCAATCTGATCCAGCCCGGCGTCGTCAATGGTGATGCGGAGGAGGTCTTTGGCCTGAATGCCAATGCCAGCGAGCTCGAGGCGCAGTTCGCCGACAAGGGCGCGGATGACATCGTTGCCATCTTCCTGCGCATGGTGCCGACCAACATCGTTGCCGCCGCTAGCAGCGCGCAGATGCTCGGGCTGATCTTCTTCAGCATCCTCTACGGGTTCTTCATGACCCGGATCAGCAATCAATACGCCGAGGCCCAGTACAACTTCTTCAATGGCATGTTCCAGATCATGATGAAGATCACCGATCTGGTCATGCGTTTTGCGCCCATTGGTGTCTTCGCGCTGGTCGCCAAGACCGTCGCCAGCACGGGGCTAGAGGCCTTCATCCCTCTGGCGCAATTCTTCTTCACCGTCGTCATTGCGCTCGGTATCCATTTTGCCGTCACCTTACCGCTATTGCTGCGCTTCCTCGGCGGCGTCAGGCCGCTTCGGCATTATCGGGCGGTCAGCCCGGCGCTGCTGACTGCGTTCTCGACTGCCTCCTCGTCGGCCACCCTGCCACTGACCATGGAATGCGTTGAGAAGAACGCCGGGGTCTCGAACAGGACCACGAGCTTCGTGCTGCCACTGGGCGCCACCGTCAACATGGATGGCACCGCGCTCTATGAGTGCGTCGCGGTGATGTTCATCGCGCAGGCCTATGGCATCGAGCTCGGCCTGGCGACACAGTTCACCGTCGTGCTGCTCGCGCTGATGACATCGATCGGCGTTGCCGGCATCCCTGCCGCTAGCCTGGTCGCGATCGCCATCATCCTTTCCGCCGTCGGCCTGCCGCTCGAGGGCATCGGCTTGATCCTGGCCGTCGATCGCGTCTTGGACATGATGCGCACCGCGGTGAATGTCGCTGGCGACTCGGCTGGCGCGGTGATCATTGCCAAGTCGGAAGGAGAAGAAGGCATCCTCGAGGACGACCTGCCGCAGCGCGTCAACGCGTGAGCGCTTCGCCAGTCATCGCCTCAATGCCTCGATAGTCAACATCTGGGTAGCGCGCTTGCTGAATGGCTGACGCGCGCCCATTGTGAAACCACCGAGCGGACGTCAATCCAGCGAATTCAGTTGACAAACGGGCGCTGCCTCCAGCGCCCGTTTGTCGCGGGCCCAACTGCTATTCGCTTGAGCCTGGCAACTCATGGGCCAACAGCTCGGCAGCAGCTCCCGGCTCGAGCCCGAACTCCTCCTCGACCATTGCGTTCCAGGCCTCGCGCTTGAAGGTGCTCTCACTCGGCACCGGCCGGTGAACCAGGTTGTAATGGCAGTCGATACAGCTCTTGCCCTCTGTCTCCTCTTGATGGATCGCCGCCGTGTTGGCCCGGACGCCCTGAATGGCCTCTAGGGTATGGCAGCGCTTGCAGGTCGCCGAATCCCGTTTGCGAAACCAGTCTCGGGCAGCAAAGGCCGCTTCCGGCAGATGCAGCAGGTTCACCACAGGGTCGTCGTAATTCGGCCCGAACAGCTGCTTGATCAGATCCTTGGTGCCAATCACATGATCGTAGGTCGCCATGATGATGCCCTCGGAGACATGGCAGTCGCCACAGCTCGCACGCACCCCGGACGGCGAGTTGTAGTGCGGCGAGGTCTGATAGCTGTCGTCGGCATAGGTCATCGAGTGACAGGTGGTGCAAAACGCATTCGAGCTGGTGTAATGATCGAACTCGAGGAGAAAGAACATGAACACAACGCCGCCAACGCCGCCGGCCACCAGTGCGAAGAGCACATGCCTGGTGATGAAGTGAGGCGCCTGAAGCTTGATCATTACTCTGCCTCCCCGGCAGCCGGTGCCTCTGCCGCGCTGCCTTTGCCTTCGCCGCCGTCCGCGCCTTGCTCAAGCGCGAGCTCAGTGGCCGTTTCAGACGCTGCCCTCGACTCGGCAGCGCCCTCCGTCTCAGCCTCCATCTGTCTAGGGGGCGGCATCCAGCCTAGGATCGGGTTTGCCTGCCCGGGATTGCCCGTCCATTGATGATGGTCGGTCGCTGCCAAGACCGGCTCAATCAGCTCTGCGGCCTGATCCCCCGCCACGGCTCGAGCTTGGGGCAGGAAACGACTGTAGAAATTGCGCCCAACCAGATACATGCCCTCCCACCAGGCGTGATTGGCGCTTGCCATTGAGGCACCGTGACGAGCGCGCGCGCCCTCGTCGTGCCAGAGCTCCCAGTAGGTGAACTCGAGTGGCTCGTCGAACGGCAGGGGGGTCAGCAGGCCCTGCTCGTAGAGGGCTTTCATGATCGCTTCGGCGGGCTCGCCAAACTTGCTGTTGTAGAGCTCGACGACGTTATCGAACTGAGTCATGAAGCTCTCGGTAAACCCCTTGCCGTGACACTCCAGGCAAACCAAGCTCATCACCGCCCGACGGCGCTCTGGCGCGATCACGGCCTTCACCTTACCGGTGCTGCCGTCGGGCTTCTCCAGCTCACTGCCGCGCTTCGGCGGCTTCTCGGTCGCGGGTAGCTCGAGCTTGCTGCCATCCTCAAACAAGACCAGATACTGTTGATAAGAGACCGGCTGATTCAGATTCCAGGCATTGCGGAGCCCGACATCATGTGTCGTCGGAATCTTGCCTGCTGCACCCATGTGGCAGGTCGTGCAGGTTGGCGCGGCGGTGTAATCCTGTCCGGCCACCCAGGTATCCGAGTGGAGATTCATCTGCTCGCGCTGAGCGGCATAGAGCATGCCGTGCTTCGAGGCCTCAAAGACCTCCTTATCCGGAGAATCCGGCCCCGAGTGACAGCGCACGCAGGCGCTCGGCTCGCGCGCCTGCGCTTTCGAGAAGGCATGTCGCCCGTGACAGGACGAGCAGGCCCCTTTCGAGCCCTCCGGGTTGATCCGGCCAATCCCTGAGTTCGGCCAGGTCGCCGGGTCCAAGGAG
>NZ_JBUDPI010000035.1:0-17929 GCF_054919635.1 Halochromatium sp.
AAGTCACGGTAGTGGAACCGGTCAAGCACCTTGTTGATCACCACCATGGTGCGCGCTTGACGCTCATCCGGAAACAGCTCCGCAAGGCCAACCTCTTGGGTCTTGGCAACAGCAGCAAAGCCAATGAGCGCGGTGAGCAGTGCAACGCTCAGGCGCCCGCACAGAGCAAGGCCTAGCGAGCCAAGGCTTCGGCGCCCCTTGGTCGAGGCTGCGGTGGTGTTAGCGATGTGAACGCATCTTGTACTCATGATCTGGCGTCTATCGAGACTATGGTCTTTCTAAAAAGCAGAGTAGCGGCAGGGAGGGTCGAGATCAATCGATCCAAATAAGGCTTGCCATCCGGCCCGTGGTGCCATCGCGTCGGTAGGAAAAGAAACGGTCGCGATCGGCAAAGGTACAAAGGTCACCGCCGCTTACGGCTGTGATACCCAGTCGCCTGAGCCGTTGCCGCGCGAGTAGAGGCAGATCGGCGAGCCAGCGACCGGCGGCGTTCCGATGAAAGGCCGCCCGAGCCTCTGCATCGGTCGTGCAAAAACACGCACGCACCTCATCACCGACCTCGAAATGCGCCGGCCCGATCGCAGGTCCGAGCCAGGCCCGTAGCTCAGTGGCTGGACGGCCCATGCGCCGCACTGTTGCCTCGATGACCCCAGCGGCCAAGCCGCGCCAGCCGGCATGCGCGGCCGCGACCACAGTGCCCCTTTCGTCACAGAGCAAGACCGGCAAACAGTCCGCTGTCATCACCGCACAGACTGCGCCTGGACCAAATGCGACCGAGGCATCAGCCTCCCTCACCGCTGGCGATTGCCTCCCCGATTCGTAGACAGCGCAGCCATGAATCTGGTTCAGCCAGCTCGGCTCTGCCGGGAGCCTGGCCTGCTTGCGAAGCAGCGCCCGGTTGTGCCGAACCGCAGACGGATCATCACCAACATGATCAGCGAGGTTCAAACTGGCATAGACACCGGTACTGACGCCGCCTTGACGCGTGGTACTTAAGGCATGCACCCCAGCGGGCGAGGTCCAATCGGGCTTGAGAAACATCGTCACTGGGCTACTGCCTGAACATCCTGTTGCAAGAGGGCGCAGAGTGCGGCGAGGTCGGGCGCCATGGGAACCTGCCAATGCATTGGCTCGCCAGTGGCGGGATGCGCTAGGCCTAGCCCAATGGCATGCAAGGCTTGACGCCGAAAGGTCCGCAGGGCCAGGCTCAGCTCGGGGCTCAAGACATCGAGTGCTGAGCGTGAGCCAGCGCCATACAGCGGATCGCCCACCAATGGATGGCGCAGATGCGCCATGTGGACGCGAATCTGGTGCGTGCGACCGGTCTGCAGCTGGACCGCGAGCAGGCTATGGCGTCGATAGCGCGCCAAGACCGAATAATCGCTGATCGCGTGGCGACCGCCAGCGACCACGGCCATCGCTGTTCGTCGCGTCGGATGTCGTCCTATGGGCGCATCGACACGACCAACCGAGCTCGGCATCCCAGCCACCAAGGCCCGATAATCCCGTTTGACGCTCCGGTCCTTGAGCTGGGCAACGAGGGATCGATGCGCAAGGAGACTGCGCGCCACGACCATCAGACCAGTCGTGTCCTTATCCAACCGATGGACGATGCCGCAGCGCGGCAGCTCGTCGAGCCGCGGATCGTGATGCAGCAGGGCGTTCTGCAATGTTCCGTCCGGATGGCCCGCAGCCGGGTGCACGACCAAGCCAGCTGGCTTATCGACGACGATCAGATGCTCGTCCTCGAAGACGACCTGCAACGGGATCGGCTGCGGCACACAGTCGCCGCTCGCCTCAATCAAGGGCTCAACCTGCACCTGCTCAGCACCCTGGACGCGATCCTTCGGCCGCGGCTTGCGGCCATCGATCAACACCCGACCTTGCTCGATCCAGGCCTGCAGACGGCTGCGCGAGAATGCAGGCAGCAGCTCGGCGAGCACCTGATCAAGCCGGCGTCCAGCGTGCTCCGGCTGCAATCGCAGAGCCTGCAGGCCAACCTCTTGAAGCCGAGCCTGATCCCGCGTAGCTGGATCGGCTCTGGCATCAGTGCTGGGAGCAGCTCGGGAGCCAGCCCGACCGGAGCTCAATTGACCTCCTTCAGCTCCGGGCACCGCAATCGCCTTCGCGGCTTGGGCCTGTTCTGTGACAGTCACGACGATTCAGTATACTGGCGGAATTGTGACGCCGACGACGGTCTCGGCGATAATCGGTAGGCATTTCCATGATCCGAACACTAGTGTTGACCCTGATCGCCGTCGCCACGCTCAGTGGCTGCGGCATCCTCGGTAAAGAATTCGACGAGACCGAGGGCTGGTCGGCCAACGAGCTCTACAGCAAGGCGGCACGTGAGCTCGACGCGGCCAACTACAACCGCGCCATCGATCTTTATAAGAAGCTCGAGGCGCGCTACCCGTTCGGCCGCTATGCCATGCAGGGTCAGCTTGATATCGCTTATGCCTATTACAAGGCCGACGAGCCCGAGCAGGCAATCGCGGCCGCAGATCGGTTTATCAAGCTCTATCCGCAGAACCCATTCGTTGACTACGCCTACTACCTCAAGGGCATCGTCAATTACAATCGAAGCATTGGCTTCTTGGATCGGTTCGTGCCCATCGATACGGCTCAGCGCGATCCTGGCTCAGCACTGGATGCCTTCAACGACTTCGCCGAGCTGATTCGCCTCTATCCTGACAGTAAATATGCCGCAGATGCGCGACAGCGAATGTTACATCTCCGTAACAATCTGGCCGAGGGAGAGCTGCACGTCGCTCGCTATTACATGGAGCGCGGCGCCTATGTCGCCGCCGTCGCCCGCGCCCAGTATGTCGTTGAGCGCTTCCAGCGAACCACCGCCGTCGAGGATGCGCTGGGGCTGATGATCGAGGGTTATCAACGCCTCGGTGAGGAGGACCTCGCCGCCGACGCGCGCCGCGTGCTCGTGATGAACCGGGAAGCCGGTCGTTTCATCGACGACGAGCCAGCCCCCAGCGAGGTCAGCCTGGCCCGGCGCGTCTGGGAGTATCTGAGCCTGGACGAGAACTGACGCCTCCCCGCCTAAGCGTCATATGGCGGCTTCGTTCTCCTCACCGGTGCGGATACGCACGACGCGGTCGATTGGGCTGACGAAGATCTTGCCGTCGCCGATCTTGCCGGTGCGGGCCGCCTTGGTAATCGCTTCGACGCAGACATCGAGCTGGTCGTCGGCAACCACCAGCTCGACCTTAACCTTGGGCAAGAAATCGACCACGTACTCGGCACCGCGATAGAGCTCCGTGTGGCCTTTCTGGCGGCCGAAGCCCTTGACCTCAATCGCGGTCATGCCTGTGATACCGGCTTGTGACAACGCTTCGCGAACATCGTCCAGCTTAAACGGCTTGATGATGGCTTCGACCTTCTTCATGCAAATCTCCTTTCAACCTCTCGGCTGGTTTTCGGATGAGTATAAGAGTCTATCCAGTGATTGACCATCCCGGATCATCTAAGATTCTCAGGATCTGAGGTTTTTTGGGCATGATGAGCCGCCGCGCAGATCATACCGCCTTCCCGTCGAGCCAAGACGCGTCAAGCCAACCGAGCGCTAGGGCTCTCAGCGTCTCAGCGCTGGAGCTCCTCGGCGACACCGCGCCCGAGCTGCGCCGGCGAGCGCAGGATGCGAACACCTGCGGCCTGCAAAGCCGCGTACTTGGCCTCTGCGGTCCCACTGCCTCCACTGACGATGGCGCCAGCATGGCCCATGCGCTTACCCGGGGGGGCAGTGACGCCAGCGATGTAGGCGATCACCGGCTTGGTCATCCGCTTCTGCACGAAGGCTGCGGCAGCCTCCTCAGCACCACCGCCGATCTCACCGACCATCAGCACCGCCTCAGTCTCCGGATCGCTCTCGAACATCGCCAGACAGTCGACAAAGTCGAGTCCGTGAATCGGATCGCCACCGATGCCAATGCAGGTGCTTTGCCCCAAGCCCTCGGCCGAGGTTTGCTCGACCGCCTCGTAGGTCAGGGTACCGGAGCGCGAGACGATACCGACGCGCCCCGGCGTATGGATCGCGCCGGGCATGATGCCGATCTTGCAGCCACCCGGGGTGATGATCCCCGGACAGTTTGGTCCGATCAGCACCGCCTCGCTACGCGCCAAGGCCGCCTTGACCTTGAGCATGTCCAACACCGGAATACCCTCAGTGATGCAGACGATGACCCGGATGCCGGCGTCGGCCGCTTCGAGGATGGCGTCCGCCGCATAGGCCGCTGGCACGTAGATCATGGTGGCGTCGGCGGCGGTCTCGCGAACCGCATCATGCACGGTCTCAAACACCGGCAGCCCGAGATGGCGTTGGCCGCCCTTGCCCGGGGTCACGCCACCGACCATACGCGTGCCGTAAGCGATCGCCTGCTCGCTGTGAAAGGTGCCTTGACGCCCGGTAAAGCCCTGACAGATCACGCGCGTCGCCGCATCAACCAACACACTCATGGCTTGTCTCCATTGCCAGCCGGCACCTGAGCCGGCACCTGTTCCGAGGCCTGCTCTGGGGGCTGCTCTGGGGTTTGGGGCGGCGTGGGAGCTTGCTGCTGACTGGTTTGCCGGCTGGCTGAATGGCTGGCTGGCTGGCGAGCCCGCGCTGCGGCCGCCGCATCTACCACCTGATTGGCTGCGTCCACTAGGGTCGCCGCAGTCTCGATCGCGAGCCCACTCTGCGCCAGCCGCTGTAGACCAAGCTCAGCATTGGTGCCCTCCAGGCGGACCACCACCGGCACACTCACGCCGACCTCCTTCACCGCCTCCAGGATACCCTCTGCGATCAGGTCACAGCGCACGATGCCGCCGAAGATGTTGACCAGCACTGCAGCGACCTTGTCATCGCTGAGGATCAACTTGAAGGCATGCGCGACGCGATCCGCGGTGGCGCCGCCACCAACATCGAGAAAATTGGCCGGTGCGCCACCGTGCAGCGCGATCAGGTCCATGGTCGCCATTGCTAGCCCAGCGCCATTGACCATGCAGCCGATATCGCCATCAAGGCTGATATAGCTGAGCCCTTCGGCCCGGGCCGCGACCTCACGAGCATCTTCTTGGCTAGGATCATTCAACGCGACGAGCCGAGGATGTCGGAACAAGGCGTTGTCATCGAGCTCAACCTTCGCATCCAGTGCGACCAGATCACCTGCGGCGGTGACGACCAACGGATTGATCTCGACCAGGCTCGCATCGCACTCAATAAAAAGCCGGTAAAGACCAGACAAGAGCCTCGTGAGTGCTGACTGCTGATCAGCCGTGAGCCCCAAGAACAAACCGATCCGCCGGCACTGCCAGGGACGCAGTCCGAGAACGGGCTCAATCGGTGAGGTCAAGATCGCATCGGGATTGCTGGCCGCGACCTGCTCAATCTCCATCCCGCCAGCCGCCGAGGCCATCACAACCATGCGCTCTGCAGCACGGTCGACCAATAATGCGAGGTAGATCTCACGCTCAACCTCGACCGTCGACTCCAGCAGCAGCCGTGACACCGGCAGTCCTTGCGGGATCGTCTGCGCCGTCACCAACTGGCGCCCGAGCAATGCCGTCGCCGCGGCGTCGAGCTCAGCAGCCGATGTGCAACGCTGCACACCACCTGCCTTGCCACGGCCCCCGGCATGCACCTGCGCCTTTAAGATCATCGGTAGACCAAGGGAGGTCAAGGCCGAGCGCGCTTCGTCGAGCGTCTCGACAACGGTCGCTTCCGGCACGGGAATACCGTACTCAGCAAACAGCGCTTTGGCTTGGTACTCGTGAAGATTCATCGATACTCAATCGAACAGCAGGCGGTACCTCTGCGCTCCCAACGCCGCCGCTACAAGCGGACGCCAGAGTCGAGGATGATCGCCTATTCTGCGCGATTAAGAGGCAATCACCAAGTGCAGCGTCCCAAGTGCGATGCCCATAACACGCCAACTGACGGCATGGCATAGCGGAGGGTCGGGTGGCGGCGAGCGGGGGTGTCGACGGCATGGATGCCCTCGTCAAGCCTCGAAGGACGGATACACGGCGTCCCCCGATCGCCGCTACCCGACCCGGACCGGGCTCAGAATGCCGAAAACCGATCTGCGATGGGTACACCGTCCAGATCGAGCGCTCAACGCTATCGACCGAGATCGAGCCCATGCCCCGTCGCGCTAGCCAAAGACCCGAGCCGCCAGCGACCAAGTCGAAGATCAGCTCGCGGGCCACGGAAACGCTCAGCCCCAAGGCCTGTCTTCGATGGCCGTGACCGCTTGTCCTGGCTGTTCTTATCGCGATTGCTTCCGGTCATGGTCTTACTCTTGGTCCTGTGGCTGGCAGATACCGCGAGCTGGCTGCCGCGGGTCGCTGCTCCGTCAGGCGCTCGCCAATTGCTGCTCGTGAAGGCCGTCCTGGTCTTCCTGAGCGGCGTCATGATCGTCGCTCGCTGGCCGCGACGCGATCAGCAGATCCAGCTCGCGATCTATCTCGATATCGCCTTTGCCGTCCTGCTCATCCATCTCAGCGGTGGGGTTGCGGCAGGCTTTGGGCTCTTGCCCGCCGTCGCCGTCATCTGGGGAGCGATCCTGCTCGAGGGGCGCCAGTCCCTGCTCTTCGCGGCCCTCGCCTCACTCGGGGTGATCAGCCAACAGCTCTACGCCGAGCTCTACCTGGAGAGCTATCGGGGCAGCAATCTGGAGGCCGGACTGCTCGGACTGATCTACTTCTCACTCGCTGCGCTCGCGCATCTGCTCTCGCGACGGCTGCGCGCGAGCGAGCGGCTCGCGGCACGACGCCAGCTCGATATCGCCGACCTCTCGACGCTCAATGACTTTGTCATCCAGCAGCTCAGCACCGGTGTACTGGTGATCGATGGGGAGCGCCGTATCCGCATGCTCAATGCAGCGGCGCAGCGGCTTCTTCCAGCTGCAAGCGCCCAGCGCGGCGCTGAGCTCGGGTGTGTCGCGCCCGAGCTGCTCGACTGGCTCAAGGACAGCCTCAGCGGTGTGCCGGCCCGTGGACGGACACTACAGCTTCATCATCGCAACCTGCGTCCGACACTCCAGCTGTTAGGCTCGAGCCGAGCCAACGGCGCCTTAATCTACCTGCGCGACGAGCAAGAGCTGCTGCGCCAGGCACAGGAGGTCAACCTGGCCTCGGTCGGGCGACTCTCGGCAAGCGTGGCCCACAACATTCGCAATCCGCTCTCAGCCGTGACACACGCCAGCCAATTGCTCGCCGAATCCACCGACCTCGGGCCAGAAGACCGCAGCCTGCTGACGATCATCCAGCGCAACGCCCAACGGATCGATGAGATCGTCGACAGTGTGCTAGAGCTATCTCACCGACATCGCGCCGAGCTGCGCCGCGTTCTGCTCAACAGCTGGCTTGAAGAGGCTTGCGATGAATACCGCGAGCACCATCGCCTCTCGCATGAGGAGCTGGTCTTGCGCCTGCCTAAGGATAGCTGCTGGGTTGACGCTGATCTGCGCCATCTGCGCCAAATTGTGAACAATCTCTGCGACAACGCGAGAGAGCACGGCAAAGACCATCAAGGACGCTGCCGCATGCGCTGGACGCTGGATCGCGACCCTCAAACCGAGACCGTCGAGATGCGTCTCTCCGACCAGGGACCTGGTATCAGCGCGGATCAGCGCCAATCGATCTTCGAGCCCTTCTTCACCACCTCACCAAGGGGCACCGGGCTCGGTCTCTATGCAGCCAAGGCGTTGGCAGAGGCCATCGGAGCCCGGCTAGAGTATAGTGATCAGCCGCAAGGCGGCAGCTGCTTCAGCCTCACCTTTGAGCGTTGATCGGCTGATCGCAGACGGCCAATCGGCAGAATCATGAGCAAGGCCCATCTCCTCATTGTCGACGACGAACCGGACATCCTTGAGCTGGTCACCATCACCTGCGCGCGAATGGGCGTGACCACGCGCCGTGCACAGACGCTTGCCGAGGCCAGACACCACCTCGAACATGAGGTCTTCGACCTCTGTCTGACCGACATGCGCCTGCCGGACGGCAATGGGGTCGACCTCATGAGGCAGATCGCACGCGAGCACCCGAGCCTACCGGTCGCCATGTTGACGGCCTTCGGAAGCATGGATTCGGCGGTCGCCGCCATGAAGGCAGGGGCATTCGACTTCGTCGCCAAGCCCATCGATCTCAAGGTCTTGCGCAACCTCATCGAAGCCGCTCTCAAGCTGAGTGCGCCAACGGACCAGACGAGCCCAGACCCGTTGGCCCCAGACGCGTTGGCCCCAGACGCGTTGGCCCCAGACCAATCAGACCCAGATCAGTCAGAACAACAACAGCTGATTGGCCATTCGCCGGCCATACGCGAGACCCGGGCGCTGATCGCAAAGCTGGCACGCAGCCAAGCGCCCGTCTTCATTAGCGGCGAGAGCGGGACCGGCAAGGAACTCGCAGCGCGGCTGATTCATCATCAAGGGCCGCGGAAACAGCAGCCGTTCGCACCGGTCAACTGTGGCGCGATTCCGGCCGATCTGGTGGAGAACGAGCTGTTCGGCCATCGCAAAGGCAGCTTTACCGGAGCCATCACCGACAAGGCCGGCCTGTTTCAGGCAGCCGATGGAGGTACCCTGTTCCTGGACGAGATTGCCGATCTGCCTCTGCCAATGCAGGTCAAGTTATTGCGCGCCATCCAGCAAAAGAGCGTGCGACCCGTCGGCAGCGAAACCGAGATTGAGGTTGATGTGCGCATCATCAGCGCAAGCCACAGCGACCTGGATAACGAGGTCGAGCGTGGCAACTTTCGCCAGGACCTCTATTATCGCATCGACGTCATCGAGCTGCTGATGCCGCCGCTTCGTCGCAGTCTGGAAGATATCCCGCTGCTCGCTGATCACATCCTCTGCCAGATCGCTGAGATCAGTGGAGCACCGAAAAGACACCTCAGCAGCGCAGCCTTGAGCAAGCTGGCCGATTACCCATTCCCAGGCAATGTGCGAGAGCTACAAAACCTGCTTGAGCGCGCCTCGGCGCTCGCCGACAGCGTCGAGCTTGGCGCCGAGGATCTGCAGCTGCCAGCGCAGCGCTCGATACCCAAGCCAATCAAGGCGATGGAGCAGGCCG
Source organism: Halochromatium sp. (assembly GCF_054919635.1). Classification (NCBI taxonomy): domain Bacteria; kingdom Pseudomonadati; phylum Pseudomonadota; class Gammaproteobacteria; order Chromatiales; family Chromatiaceae; genus Halochromatium; species Halochromatium sp. The sequence continues at coordinate 9,073 of NZ_JBUDPI010000035.1, forward strand.
ATGCCGACCCCCAGTTATCCCCCCAGTCATTCCCTCAGCCACCGCCTGTACCACTCGAGGATCAGCTCGACGAGATCGAGCGCCGTGCCACCCTCGAGGCACTGGACGCGACCCGATGGAATCGGACCGCAGCGGCAAAGCAGCTCGGCATGACCACTCGCTCGCTGCGCTATCGGCTGAGCAAGCTCGGTCTCTCGTAAGACGGTCTGACCCCAGGATATCGAATCGCGATGACCTCCCAAACCCCTGGCCTGGCAGCGGCCCAGGTAAGTCACAACAGCTCCAGCCCCAACAGGTCGGGCCTCAACACATCTAGCCCTAACAGCTCCGACGGGCAGCCGCCTCAAGCGCCGCTTGATCCGCCTGCCCATGACGCGTTTCTCGACTGGTTTCGGCATTGCACGCCCTACATCCATGCCCATCGCGGCCGCACCTTCGTGATCGCCTTTGGCGGCGAAGCACTCGACGATACCCGCCTGCCAGAGCTGGTGCACGACATTGCGCTCCTGCATGGGCTCGGCATCCGACTGGTGCTGGTGCATGGCGCACGGCCGCAGATCGAGCGCCGGCTTGCCGAGCGCGGTGCGGCGCTTCGTTATGTCAACGGCCTGCGGGTGACGGATGATGCCGCCCTGGCCTGCGTAAAGGAGGCCACCGGCGCGGCGCGCGTCGAGATTGAGGCCCTGCTTTCCTTCGGCCTCGCCAACTCGCCGATGGCCGGGGTGCGCATCCCCGTTGCCTCGGGCAACTTCGTCTTCGCCCGGCCGATTGGTGTGCTCGATGGCGTCGACTATCGACATACTGGCAGCGTGCGTCGAATCGACCAGATCTCGCTCATCCAGCGGCTGGATCAGGGCGCGGTCGCGCTGATCCCACCGATCGGCTACTCGCCGACCGGTGAGGTCTTCAATCTCACCGCGGCAGATGTTGCCCGCGCCGTGGCGATCGCGCTCGACGCCGACAAGCTGATCTTCCTGGTCGAAGGCACCGGCCTGATGGATCGCCTGAAAGAGATGAATCAACCCGATCGCGCATCGGCACCGCAGAGGGTCCGCTCGCACCTGCTCGGGGCGGAGGTTGCGGCGCTCCTCACGCAAGCACCCGAGATGGGCGAAGACCTGGCTCAAGCACTCCGCGCCGGCGCCGAAGCCTGCGAGCACGGGATCGCACGGGTGCACATCGTCGGTCGCACGGACCCGTCCGCGCTGCTGCGCGAGCTGTTCACCCGCGATGGGGCCGGAACCCTGATGACCGGAGAGCCCTGTGAGCAGCTCCGCGCCGCCCAGATCACCGATATCCCGGGCATCCGCAATCTGCTTGCGCCAATGGAGCACGCCGGCATCCTGGTACCGCGCTCAGCTGAGGAGCTCGAGTTGTTGATCGACCGTTTTCAGGTCACCGAGCTCGACGGCACCATCATCGCCTGCGCCTCACTGCAGGCCTTTCCTCAAGCCCGCAGCGGCGAGCTGGCCTGTGTCGCTGTGCATCCCGCCTATCGCGCCCAGGGGCGTGGAGACCGCCTGCTTGGGCACATGGAGGCTCAAGCACGGGCCCAGGGCCTTGAGCGGTTGTTCGTCCTCACGACTCAGACCGCGCATTGGTTCCGTGAGCGCGGCTTCTTGCCCGGCAGCGTTGAGGACCTCCCCGAAGAGCGTCGCCGTCAGTACAACGCCGCACGCAATTCGCAGGTCTACCTCAAGCCTTTGCAGCACCAGCGCTGATCAATCCCGCCCGCCACTCACCCATGCAGGTCATCTTCAACTGGCTCCTCCCCTTGCTGTTCCACGGGGTCTTCCAGCAGCGCTCCCAGCGGGTCTTCCAGCGACTCGCCGGTTGGCATCGGTTTCGTCACAAGCGCGCGGCGATCACCAAAGGCGCGGCCCAATCGCTGCTGCTGTTCGCACTGGTGCTGACAGTGCAGCTCGCCCCGACCCTGGCGGGCATCGCGATGGCGCAAGCCCAGTCGCAAGCCCAGCCACAAACGGCCACCGAGGCCGATGGATCACTCAGCATCCAGCCCACGATCTCACGCGAGAAGCTTGAAGCCAAGCTCGACGCCCTGGCCGCTAACGACGAACTCCCGGAAGAGACCAAGAAGGCACTCAGCGAGCGCTACCGGAGCGCGCTCAATAACCTGGAGCAGCTCAGCAGCTTTCAGCTCCAAACCGAGCGCTACTTGGACGCGCTTGAAACCGCCCCCGAAGAAGCGGCTGCCGTTCGCGCCAAGCTCGGTGCATTGGACTCAGCCCAGGCAGACTCGGCCCAACCCCCGGTCGATCTTCCCGCGACCGTCAGCGTCGCCGAGATCGAGCAACTGCTCGCGCGCGAGCAGGCCGAAGCCGCCTCGGTCGAAGCGCAGCTGAGCAAGCTCAACGAAAGCCTCAGCAATCAAACCGAGCAGCTCAATGCCGCACGCCGGCGCCTGTCCGAGGTACCACAGACCCTGACCGAGATCGAGGAGGAGCTGACGGCGCCGCAGCCGGAGCCACAGGACGAGACGCATCAGGCACGCATCTGGGTACTCGAGACCCAACGCGACGCCTTGCGCGCCGAGATGCTGATGTTGGATCAGCGCATCCTCAGTGCCAACGCTCGCCGCCAGCTCGCCGAAGCCCGCCGCGATCAGCTTGCAGCCAAGCTCGAGCGATTACGGCTGCGGCGCGCCTACCTCGAGAACGAAGCCGATCGCTTACGCGCGATCGAAGCAGCGCGCGCACGCGAAGAGACCGAATCTGCCGAGCGCGAGCTTGTTGATGCCGACCCGCGGCTGCTCGAGGTCGCGCGGCGTAACCGCGAGATCAGCGAGACCATTAGCAAGGTCACGGAAGCCCTCAGTCTGCTGGACGAGCAGCAGGCCGAGCTCGAGGAACGGCTTCGCGAGGCACAAACCGACCTCAAGGACGCCCGTGCACGCATCAGTGCCGCCGGCTTGAGCCAAGCCGTTGGACAGATCCTGGTTGATGAGCGCGCCGATCTACCGGATGCGGCGAGCCTGCGTGAGCAGGCCGCCGAGCGCGCTGAGCAGGTTGCCGAGCTGACCCTGAGCCAGCTCCGCCTGCGCGAGGCGCTGCGCGATCTTGAGGACATCGATGCCGCCGTCGCTCGGGTCCTCTCCGTTCGCGACCCTGCACAGCGAGCCGGTGACTCCTCAGACTACGCGCAGGAGCTTCAGGAGCAGGCACTCGCGCTGCTCGGGCGCCAGCGCGAGCTCCTAGCAACGGCATTGCGTTTGCAGGACAGCTATCAGCGCGCGATCGGTGATCTGGACTTCACGGCCGGACAATACAGCGATCTGATCAATCGCTACCGCGATTTCCTGGCCGAGCATCTCCTCTGGGTCAGAAGCGCGCCCTCCATCACCCAACAAGCCTTCACGGCACTCCCAGAAGCCATCTGGTGGCTCGTCGCTCCTGAGCATTGGGCTAGCGTGGTGGATACATTGGCCCACAGCGGGCGTTCATCCCCGTTGCTCTGGCTGGGTGGGATGATCATCATCAGCCTATTGGCGACTCGTCCGCTGATGCGCAACCGTATTCAAGGCTATTCCGAGCCGATGCGCCGGGTCAGTACCGATCGCTTCGTCTTTACCCTGTCCGCGCTTGGCTTAACGCTGCTGTTAGCCTTGCCCTGGCCCTTGCTGGCCGCCTTGATGGGTTGGCAGCTGAGCGTCTCGACAGAGGCAACAGCCTTCGCGCTCGCAGTCGGCGAAGGCCTGCTCCGGATCGCGCTTCCGTTCTACTACCTGAGCGCCTTCCGCTTGCTCTGTATGTCCGGCGGTGTTGCCGAGCGCCATTTTCGCTGGAGCTCCGAAACACTCGATCAACTGCGCCGTGGCTTCCGCATCGCGGCGCTGCTGCTACCCATCGGCTTCGCGGCTGAGGCGATTGGCCGCGCTCATAATCCGAGCTTTGACGGCACCCTGGAACGACTCGCACTGGTACTGCTCTGCCTCGGCCTGGCCGCGCTCACGGCCTGGCTGCTGCATCCAAAGCGTGGGGTATTCAAGACCATGCTCGCCGCTCAACCAGCTGGCTGGCTTAATCGCTTGCGTCTGCTCTGGTACCCAACCGCGGTGCTGATGCCCACCGCACTGGCGGCCATCGCGCTCGCAGGCTTCATCTACACCGCCGGCACCTTGTTGGCCTCGGTGGCTGCGGAGCTGTGGCTGGCACTCGCGCTCGTCGTCTTGCATCAGCTGATCGTCCGCTGGCTGATCCTCACCCGGCGCGGGCTCGCGCTCGAGGCCGCGCTCGAGCGCCGCGCCCAACGCGAAGCCCAGCGTGAAGCACTCGAGCAGGGCGCTCAGCGGGTCGATGTGAATGACGACCCAGTCGATCTAGCCGCGCTTGATAGCCAAACCCGGAAACTGCTCAACAGCAGCATCGCGATGATCGCGGCCGTCGGCCTCTGGCTGATTTGGTCAGATGTCTTGCCGGCCCTCAACCTCTTCGAACGGATCACGCTCTGGAGCTATACCGCAACGGTCGACGGCGCCAAAGAGCTGGTCCCGGTCACCCTCGCTGATCTGGGGCTGATTCTGGTAATCGGTGCGGCAGCACTGATTGCCGTCAAGAACCTGCCGGCGCTGCTCGAGATCCTGTTGTTGAAGAACACCGAGGTCAGCACCAGCGGACGTTATACCCTGGTAACCCTGACCCGCTACCTGATCACCGCGGTGGGACTGCTGCTGATCGTTAGCACCCTCGGCGTGCAATGGTCGCAGGTGCAGTGGCTGGTAGCGGCGCTCAGCGTTGGTATCGGCTTCGGACTTCAGGAGATCGTTGCGAACTTTATCAGCGGCCTGATCATCCTCTTTGAGCGCCCGGTGCGGGTCGGTGACACGGTCACCATCGGCGACACCACCGGTACCGTTAGCCGGATTCAGATCCGCGCCACCACTATCCGTAACTGGGACAAGCAGGAACTGCTGGTGCCGAATAAGGAGTTCATTACCGGACGCTTGCTGAACTGGACCCTGACCGATCAGATCAATCGCGTGGTCATCCCGGTGGGCATCGAGTACGGCAGCGATACCCGTCAGGCGCTCGCACTCCTGGCCGAGGTTGCCGAGGAGCATCCGAAGATCCTCGACGATCCGGCACCAATGATCACCTTCGAAGGCTTCGGCGATAATGCGCTCAACATGGTCCTGCGCTGCTATCTCGAGACCCTCGAGTTCCGCTTGGCGGTGATGACCGAGCTGCACCAAGCGATCGACGACAAGTTCCGCGCCGCCGGCATCGGCATCGCCTTCCCGCAGCGCGACATCCATCTGCGCTCGGCCGAGCCCATCGACATCAGAATGCATCGTGCGGCAGCGGTTTCTGCCGACTGAGCGCAAACGGGCCCATCCAGCAGGAGCCAGTGCAAACGGAGCCAGTGGAACCCGAGCCAACGCAGCCCGAGCGAATGCAGCCGGACCCAGTGCAGCCAAAGCAAGCGCCAGCCGACAGACCGTCTGCGCCAATGAGCACCTGATCAGCACCTCATGACAGAGACTGAAGACACGACCAACCTGCAGCGATCCCCGCTGATTAAACCGAGATACCAGAATTGGTTCGGACTCATCTGCGCCTATCAGCTCGATGGCCGTGGTGGCGGTACGCCACTGACCTGGAAGGACCTGGAGCCGAGCGCAGAGAGCGGCAAAGGACTCTGGACTTGGGCTGGCCCAGGGCCGATAGCCAGTCAAAGGCCCTCGTTGGCACGAGGTTCAGCCTCAGCCCCGGCCTCGGCCCGAGACCCGGATCTTGGAGCCGGCGCAGGTACCCTCTGGGTCCATATCGATGTCAAGCACAGCAATGCGCAGCACTGGCTGCGCAGCCATAGCGGACTCGACGCCGTGACCCAAGACGCGCTGACGGCGGCACGCGTGAGTCCACGGTTGGAGGAGCACAACGGCGGCATGCTACTGATCCTAAAGGGACTGAACTTTGCCCCACGCGCCTTACCAACCGACCTGGTCGCGCTTCGCCTCTGGAGTGATGGACAGCGCGTGCTCACGTGCCGGCGCGAGCATGTGCGCGCACCGGTGCAGCTCCGGCACGACCTCAACGAAGGTTGCGGCCCCACCGACGCCAGCAGCCTGATTGCAACCCTCTCTGATCTGATGGTCGCCAACATGGAAGACCTGATCATCGAGCAGGTCCAATCGACACACCAGATTGGCCGCCTCGGCGATGCAAAGCCGACCGAAGACCTGGTCTCAGAGCTTGCCCACTTGCGCCGCGTCATGATCTGGATGCGACGCTCGCTTGGACCTCAAAGGCGCGCCCTCGCGCGCTTGGCCGCGAGCCCTGCGACCTGGATGAGCGACGCGGACCGCGCGCTGGTGCGCGAGGTCGCCCACCAATGCACAGAGTATGTGGAAGGACTGGATGCGGCCCAGGAGATCGGTGAGATCACTCAGGACGAGATCCTGCAGCGCTCGACCGAGAAGACCGAGCGCCGGCTGTTTTCCCTCACCGTCATCACCGCCGTCTTCCTTCCACTGACCTTCATCACCGGCCTGCTCGGCGTCAACCTTGCCGGCATTCCGGATGCCAACGATCCCTGGTCATTTCTCATCCTGGTCGTCTTCCTCATCGGACTGGTCGCCGCCCAGATCTGGCTGCTGCATCGCAAAGGCTGGCTCTAGACGAGTTGCTACCGAACCATCATTGCGCCCCTTCGCTGGCAAAGACGACTATACTCTGCCGCCGTTGCCGCCAACGCTACCGAGGATCGCATGGCCGACGCCGCCGTCTCCGTCGCCCCATCCGACGACCGCTCGTCATCAGCGCCAGCCGACAGCTTTGCTGCAGTGGACCTGGGCTCCAATTCCTTTCATCTGCTCGTCGCTCGCGTAGACGGCGGGACCTTACAGGTCATCGATCGCTACAAGGAGATGGTCCGTCTCGGCGCGGGGCTGACCGAAGACAAGTACCTACGCCCGGAGGTCGCCGAGCGTGCCCTCGCCTGCCTGGAGCGCATCGGCCAGCGTCTGCGCGGGGTCGATCCCGCCAATGTGCGCATTGTCGGCACCAATACGCTCAGACAGCTGAGGCCGGAAGCGCGCTTTATCGAATCCGCTGAAGCAATTCTGCAGCACCCGATCGAGGTCATTGCCGGGCGCGAAGAGGCCCGACTGGTCTATCTAGGCGTTGCGCACGGACTCGCGATCGGCGATGAGAAGCGGTTGGTGGTCGACATCGGTGGCGGTAGCACCGAGCTGATCGTCGGCCAGGGGTTCAGTGCCACATTGCGCGAAAGCCTGCACATGGGCTGCGTCAGCATCTCGCAACGCTACTTCGCCAACGACAAGATCAGCGCCAAGCAGATGGACCGCGCCGAGCTCGCCTGCGCGCTCGAGATCCGTCCGGTCCGCGAGCTGTTTCGTCAATCAGGCTGGAGCACGGCCACCGGAAGCTCAGGCACCATCAAGGCCATCGCTGCGGTCATCGCGGCCGAAGGCTGGAGCGACGACGGCATTACAGCCGATGGTCTCGCCCAGCTGCGCGAGGCCATGATCGACTGCGGCAAGGTCTCGGCGCTCGAGCTCAAGGGCCTTAGCGATGAGCGCCGACCGGTCTTCGCCGGCGGCGTCGCCGTCCTGCGAGCGGTGTTTCAGAACCTGACCATCGAGAAGATGCGAGCCTCCGACGAAGCCCTGCGCGAGGGCCTCATCTACGAAATGGTCGGACGCGTCCATCATGAGGACGTCCGCGAGCGCACCGTCGCCACCCTCTGTCGGCGCTTTGATACCGATCCGGAGCATGCCGGGCGCGTGCGCAGCACCGCGCTCGAGCTCTATGAGCAATTGCGCGAAAGCTGGTCACTTAACCACGACAACTATCCCAAGGTGCTCGGCTGGGCCGCCGAGCTGCACGAGATCGGACTCGCCGTCTCACACAGTCAGTACCAGAAGCATGGCGCCTATCTGCTGCGCAATGCCGACCTCTCGGGCTTTACGCGTCAAGAGCAGGACGCCCTGGCAGCACTGGTCTTGGGGCATCGCCGTCGGTTCCCGGTCGATGTCTTCATGGCGCTGCCGCGTCCCGCGCGCGACTGCGGACGGCGACTGGCCATCCTGCTCAGGCTTGCGGTGCTCATGCATCGAGGACGCTCCGCGAGCGCCGATCCAAAGCCGCAGGTCACTGCTGACGAAGAGAGGCTGCAGCTGCGTTTTCCGCCTGGCTGGCTTGACGAGCACCCGCTGACACGATTGGAGTTTGAAGAGGAGGCGGAACGACTCGCCGCTGCGGGGATCACGCTGGACGTGGGATAACAACATGCGGGATAACAGCGATACTCGCAGATTGGCACAACCCGAGCCAGCTTGCTGGTAGAATCATGAGCGCTAGGCTTGAGGCTGCCGCGAGCTCGATCCCGTCCTCGTCGCAAGCCCTGCCCGAGCTTTCCCTAACCGAAGAATGCCGCCCCTGACACCGAACTAGTGGAGGATCTCAATCATGGCCAAGCTCTTTTCCGCAGAATGGATGAACCAGCTCAAAGACGCGTGGAATAACGACCCCGAGGTCAGCGGCAAGCTCGCTGAGATCGGCTTCGACTCCATCATTACCTGTGGATTCAAGGATGAGGCCAACCCACGTGGCGTCTTCGTGGTCGAGAAAGGCATCTGTGTCCGTGCTGGCGATTGGTCGGACGAGAAGCCCGACTGGGACATGCGCGCCGACATGAAGGACTGGCTGAAATGGGTCGAGAAAGGTATTGGGATGGTCGGCATGGGCACGGCTTACGCGACCGGCAAGCTCAAGTTCAAGACCGGTGACTACTCGGCGATGATCAAGGACCCGCGTATGGCTGGCCCCTTCGTCAAGAGCTTCAACCTGATGAAGCAGATCGGCGCCGACGAGCT
>NZ_JBUDPI010000350.1:0-3908 GCF_054919635.1 Halochromatium sp.
GCAAGAGCGCCGGTCGGCCGCCATCATGCGTCTTCTGCCAGTCGGGGTCTGGATTACCGATGCCACTGGAACCCTCGTCTTCGGCAACGAAGAGGGGCAGCGTATCTGGGCCGGTGCCCGCTACGTGGGCCCCGAGCAGTTCGGGGTCTTCAAGGGCTGGTGGCACGAGACCGGCGAGCTGCTAGCCCCAGAGGATTGGGCGGTGGTGCGGGTCATTGAGCAGGATGAGTCCGTGCTCGACGAGCTGATCGACATCCAGTGCTTTGACGGATCACGCAAGACCATCCTCAATGCGGTCATCCCGCTGCACGACGAAGCCGGGCGCATCAGCGGTACGTTTATCGTTAATCAGGATATCACCGCGCTCAAACAGGCAGAGCAGGCGCTGAGCCAGGCCCGCGATCAGGCCGAGTCCTCGAGCCAAGCCAAGAGCGCGTTCCTGGCCAACATGAGCCACGAGATCCGTACCCCGATGAATGCGGTGCTCGGCTTCGGCTATCTGCTCGAGCAGCGCTCGCTGGACCCGGCCAGCCGTCAGCTGGTGCAAAAGATCCGCAATGCTGCTCAGGTCCTGCTGGATCTGATCAACGATATCCTCGATGTCTCCAAGATCGAGGCCGGAGGCATCGAGCTGGAGGCGGCACCCTTTAGTCTCTCGGTACTGTTCGATAGCCTCGCCGAGATCATGATCGCGGCGGTTGGCGACAAGCCCTTGGAGCTGGTGCTGGCCCCACCGGGCGGCTGTATCGAAGGCCTGATCGGGGACAGCAAACGCTTGCAGCAGGTATTGATCAACCTCCTGTGCAACGCGATCAAGTTCACCGAGCGCGGTGAGGTAGAGCTGAGTGTCGTCTGCGATGCCCAACCTGAGATACAGCCTGGGAACCAGCCTGAGGGCCAGTCTGAGGGCCACTCTGAGAGGCGGGGCGAGACCCATGTGAACCTGCAGTTCATCGTGCGTGATACCGGTATCGGTATCGCTCCCGAGCGCCAGCAGGAGATCTTCAATGCCTTCAGCCAGGCCGATACCAGCATCAGCCGTCGGTTTGGCGGGACCGGTCTGGGGCTGACGATCAGCCAGCGCTTGGTCCGGCTGATGGGTGGAGACCTGCAGGTGGAGAGTGCACTGGGGCAGGGCAGTCGCTTCCACTTCAAACTGCCGCTGCGACGCGATCCGAATGAGACCCTCCCGGTGAGCGAGCTGGGCCCGCTGCGTCTGCTGGTTGCCGACGACTGTCGCCGCGTCGGCGAGGCGCTGATACTGGCCGGACAATCGCTGGGCTGGACAGTCGATTGGGTTTCCTCTGGAAATGCGGCCTATGCACGGTTGCTCGAGGGCGCTGTCTCTTATGATGCCGTCTTGATCGATTGGCAGATGCCGGGCGAAGAAGGTCTGGAGTGCGCCGAGGCGTTGCGGGACGCGCTCGCTGAGACTGGAGAAGAGGCGCAAGCCCTGATCCTGCTCATGGCGACTCCTCAGGCGGACGCGGCCTTACAAGACCGACCGGCACAGTCGGCGATCAACGGCATCATCCACAAACCTGTCACGCCTTTGTCTCTCTACAACAGTCTCGCCAGTCTGCGCGGCCTGCAGCCACGCGGCGTCAAAGGGGCTTTTGCCCTGGCTCCGCCCAGCCAGCGCGAGCAGCTCGCTGGCGTGCGGGTCCTGGTGGTCGACGACAGCGAGATCAACCAGGAGGTCGCCGCGAGCATCCTCGGCGATCATGGCGCTGAGGTCACCCTTGCTGGCGATGGAGAGGCTGCGCTGGATTGGCTCGATGCCTATCCCGATGGCGCGGATATCGTGTTGATGGATTTGCAGATGCCGCGGCTCGATGGCTACGCGGCGACACACCGGCTGCGTCAGGATGCACGCTGGCGCGAGCTTCCGGTCATCGCGGTGACTGCCGGGATCTTCGACTCGATGAAGCTGCAAGCGCAGGAGGCCGGGATGAATGGCTTTATCGCAAAGCCTTTCGATGTCGGGCAATTGATCCAGTGCATACGGCGTTGGACCGGTCTGCGCACCTCGGTGCCAGCAACAAGACCCAAGCCCGCGGCCGCATTGCCTGATCAATCGGGGCTGGCTGCCGAGGTTATCGATCTAGCGACCGCCCTGGCTCGTTGGGGCGATCCGGCACTCTACCGTACCTATCTGCTCAAGTTCCGCGACACCTACGCCGATGATGCGCAACAGATCGCCAATGCTATGCAGTCCGGGGCACTTGCGCAGGCGGCGGCACTCGCGCACCGGCTCGCTGGCGTCGCTGCGACACTCGCGATGCCTCGGCTGGCCGATCAGGCACAGCGCTTGGAGCAGCGCTTGCGCGCAGGACAGGCGCCGGATGCGGCGATGGAAGCTGCGTTTCAGCAGGCCTTCGCGGATGTCATGACAGGCTTGTGCGACTGGACCAGCAGTGCTGAGCCATAGTCGACGCCAGTCTCTGCCGTCGATCATGCGGCTATTGGCGCCGATATTGATCTCGCGACCCGTTGTGAACTGCTTGAGGCCTGTCTGCAGGCGCTCGATGAGCAGGATCTGACCAGCGCCGAGGCCTGCCTTGAGCAACTGCATGGCGGCCTGGAGGCGACGAGGCTGGCGGAGGTGCAGACCTGTCTCACTGAGTTCGATTTTCGCGGCGCCGAGCGTCTATTGCGTGATCTGATCAATGAGCTGAAGCCTAGGACGCTGGAATAGGACATGCCCCAAGCCCGTCTCCTGATCGTCGATGACGAGCCGGCGAATCTGGCCATCATGCGCCAGATCCTCGAGCCGAGCTATGCGCTGCTCTATGCCCGCGGTGGCAGCGATGCCATCGCCTTGGCCAAGCGGCATCACCCCGATCTGGTCCTGCTCGACATCCAGATGCCTGATCTCGATGGCTACAGCGTTCGCCGTACCCTGAAGGCCGATGCCGGTACCCAGTTCATACCGGTGATCTTTGTCACCACGCTGTCCGAGCTGGGCAACGAGGAGCAAGGTTTCGCGGTTGGTGGCGTGGACTATCTGGTCAAGCCGGTCTCGGCTGAGATCGTGCACGCCCGGGTGCGCACGCACCTCTCCTTGGTGCAAGCCAAGCAGTTGCAGCAAGCCTATCAGGACGCGCTGAATATGCTCGCACGAGCCGGTCACTACAACGATAGCGATACCGGCCTGCATATCTGGCGCATGGCGGCCTACGCGGCCTGCTTGGCCGAGGCGGCGGGCTGGTCTAAGCCGCAATCGGAGATGCTTCGGTTGGCGGCGCCGATGCATGACACGGGCAAGATCGGCATCCCCGATGCCATCCTGCGCAAGCCCGGCCGTTTGGATGCCGATGAATGGGTGATCATGCGCACGCACAGCCAGATTGGCCATGAGATCCTCAGCCGCAGCGAAGCGCCGATCTTTAAGATCGCCGCCGAGATCGCCTACTGTCATCACGAGAATTGGGACGGCAGCGGTTATCCGCGCGGTCTGGTTGGCGAGGCCATTCCTGAGTCGGCGCGGATTGTCGCCGTCGCCGATGTCTTCGATGCCCTCACCATGAAGCGCCCCTACAAGGAGGCCTGGCCCATCGAGCACGCCATCGACATCATGAGTGACCTGCGCGGCTCAAAGCTCGAGCCGCGCCTGTTCGATTGGTTCGTCGAGATCTTGCCTCGTATCCGAGCAATCAAGGCGCAGTGGGATCAGCGTGATGAGTGAGCTCGGATATCCTGCGAAACCTATGGTCGATGATGCGCTCCATAGCGACCGTTGCCACTTGGCGCGAGGTCGCTATCGATCCTGCCTTTCGTGTGACCTTGAGGATTTGATTCGGAAAGGCAGCAGTGGGTGAGTTGGCATCCCTGCCAGCGTTTAACCCAGACTGCAATCTTCAGCCTTCAGCCTTCAGCCTTCAGCCTTCAGCCTTCAGCCTTCAGCC
>NZ_JBUDPI010000351.1:0-3907 GCF_054919635.1 Halochromatium sp.
GCCCAGCGCGCGCGAGAGGCCTTCCATGGCGTGCCGATCGTCATCGGTGGCATCGAGGCGAGTCTGCGCCGGATCGCCCACTTCGACTACTGGTCGGATCGGGTGCGACGCTCGGTGCTCGCTGATTCCAAGGCCGATTTGCTGCTGTTCGGTAACGCCGAGCGGGCCATCGTCGAGATTGCGCATCGGTTGGCGCGTGGCGAGGCGGTGGGCAGCATTCGTGACATCCGTGGCACGGCCTTCATGCGACGGGGACTGCCGGAGGGCTGGATCGAGATCGACGCCAGCGACCTGGATCAACCGGGACCCGTGCGTCCGAAGCTTAATCCTTATGAGACCCCAGACTGGCCGGTCGAGCCCGCGGCCGATCCGTCGCCTGGTGAGGACGATGCCGGACCTTACAGCCGCGGGCGTCAGCCGACCTGCGCCGATGCCCCGGCAGAGGCCAGGGCCGCTGCTCCCCAGGCAGGGATCGCCGTCAACCGGCGCCGCTGCCGACGTGAGCGGGGGCTGGAGCGTCGGCTGGAGCGCGCGCGCAGCGTCGTGCGCTTACCGTCCTTCGAGCAGGTGCGCGATGATCCGGTGCTCTATGCCCACGCCTCGCGTGTGTTCCATCTCGAAACCAATCCCGGCAATGCCCGCGCCCTGGTGCAGCGGCACGGCGAGCGCGAGGTCTGGCTGAATCCACCGCCGATTCCACTCAGCAGCGCCGAGCTGGACCGCGTCTTTGCGCTGCCCTACAGTCGTCGTCCGCATTCCGAGTACGGCCAGGCGCGGCTGCCGGCCTGGGAGATGATTCGCCATTCGATCAACATCATGCGCGGCTGCTTCGGTGGCTGCACCTTCTGCTCGATCACCGAGCACGAGGGGCGCATCATCCAGAGCCGGAGCGAGGCGTCGATTCTCGAGGAGATCGCCGAGGTTCGCGATCGCACGCCGCAGTTCACCGGCATCATCTCGGACCTGGGCGGGCCGACCGCGAATATGTGGCGCTTGGCCTGCAAGGACCCGACGATCGAGGCTGCCTGTCGACGCCTGTCCTGTGTCTACCCTCGTATCTGCTCGAACCTCAACACCGATCACGGTCCGCTGATCCGGCTCTATCGCAAGGCTCGCGCGGTGCCGGGTATCAAGCGCGTGCTGATCGCTTCCGGCCTGCGCTACGACCTCGCGCTGCGCTCACCCGAGTACATCCGAGAGCTGGTGATGCACCATGTTGGCGGCTATCTGAAGATCGCCCCGGAGCATACCGAGCCCGGACCACTGGCGGCGATGATGAAGCCGGACATCGACAGCTACGAGCGATTCCGCCAGCTGTTCGAGCGCTACTCGCGCGAGGCCGGCAAGGAGCAATACCTGATCCCGTACTTCATCGCTGCCCATCCTGGCACTAGGGATGAGGATATGCTGAACCTGGCCCTCTGGCTGAAGCGCAACCGGCTGCGACCGGATCAGGTGCAGGCCTTCCTGCCGACCCCGCTGGCGCTGGCCTCGGCCATGTACCATACCGGTCTCAATCCCCTGAAGCCTATTCGACGCTCTGAGCGGAGCACGACCAAGCCGATCAGCGTGGTGCGCAAGCTCCGCCAGCGCCGCCTGCACAAGGCCTTCCTGCGCTGGCACGACCCGGATAACTGGCCGCAACTGCGCGAGGCGCTCAAGTCCATGGGGCGCGCCGACCTGATCGGTAACGGCAAGCATCATCTGGTACCGGCAGTTCAGTCCAGAGGCTCTGGAGGGGCAACGCAGCAGCGTCCTCGGGACTGGCGGCCGCGAGCCAAGCGCGGCCGCAGTCGCTAGCCTGATTGGGGTACGCAGCCATTGTCCGGCTTTTGTCTGCCCCAATCATGTTCGTCATCGGAGCATTCCACTACATTGAGGTCTCGCGGTGTTGACGAGGATGAGGACGTTAGATTCGATGGAGGCCGGGCCAAGCGCTAAGCCCCAGATGCAGGTGGCGCTAGTCTGGCGCCGTTGGTTGTTCGCTAGCCTCGTCGTCCTGACGACCCTTGCCGCGCTCGGACTGATGGTCTGGACCCTGCAGGCCGGCGGCTTCGATTGGCTGGATCTTCTCCTGGTGCTCTGCTTTGCGATCACCTTGCCTTGGACTGTCATCGGGTTCTGGAATGCAGTCCTTGGACTGCTGATCATGCGCCTGTCTCCTGACCCGGCGCAGAGCGTTTGTCCGCTGCTGAGTGCCGCGGATGATCCTACGCCAATCGTCAGCAGCACCGCACTGCTGAGCTGCATCCGTAACGAGGATGCGGCTCAGGTCGCCCGGCATCTGGATCGGATGATCGACGAGCTGGCGGATGCGGGTGTCGCCGATCGTTTTCACATCTATGTGCTCAGTGATTCAACCTGGCCCGAGGTCATTGCGGCCGAGGAGGAGCGGATCACCTGGCTGGCTGATCGCTGGAGCGGTGTGATCGACGTCACCTATCGCCGTCGCGCGCAAAATCCCGGCTTTAAGGCCGGTAACGTGCGCGACTTCTGTGAGCGCTGGGGCGAGGCGCATGACTTCATGCTGGTGCTCGATGCCGACAGCCTGATGGCGGCCGAGACCATCTTGCGCATGGTGCGCACCCTGGAGGCGCAGCCACAGCTTGGCATCCTGCAGACGCTGATGGTGGGCCTGCCGAGCGACAGCGCCTTTGCCAGGCCGTTTCAGTTTGGCATGCGTCTCGGCATGAAGAGCTATAGCATCGGCGCGGCCTGGTGGCAGGCTGATGCCGGTCCGTACTGGGGCCACAACGCCCTCATTCGGCTGCGTCCCTTCATCGACCATTGCGAGCTGCCGCGCCTCGCCGGCGTGGGTCCGCTCTCCGGATGGGTCCTGAGCCATGATCAGCTCGAAGCGGCCTGGATGCGGCGTGCGGGCTACCAGGTCCGGGTCATGCCGATCGAGGGCGGGAGCTGGGAGGAGAATCCGCCGACCCTGCTCGAGTTCATCCGCCGCGATCTGCGCTGGTGTCAAGGCAATATGCAGTATCTGCGGCTGAGTCGCGATCAGCTCAAAGGCTTGCATCCGGTAAGCCGCTGGCAGCTGCGACTGGCGGTGATGATGTTCTTGGCCTCGCCGGCCTGGGTGCTCTTGATGATGGTTGGCGTGCTGCGAATGGGCTTTGGTGAGACTGGGCCGGTCTATCTGCCAGCTCCGGGGGCGGCGCTGTTCGTGCTTGTGATGGGTATGGTCTTTGCCCCCAAGCTTGCGACCATCCTCGATGCGCTGAGCAGCCGGGCTGCACGTCAGCGCTTCGGCGGTGGCGGTCGGCTGATCATCGGCAGCCTCAGCGAGATGGTCTTCAGCATGCTGATGGCGCCGATCATGGCGATTGCCCACAGTCTGTTCCTGCTCGGTCTGAGCATGGGGCGAGCTGTCGTTTGGGGGCCGCAACGGAGGGTGACCCATGGTGTTCGGCTCTTCGATGCGTTACGACGGCTATGGCCGCAGACCTTGTTTGGGGTGTTCGGGTTTGTCTGGCTCGCGGAGCATGCACCACCCGGCGCGCTGGTGATCTCACCGTTTTTTGTTGGTGCCTTGCTAGCGGTGCCGATTGCGGTCAGCTCTGCAGCGCCCGAGCTGGGTCGGCTGGTGGCGCGCATCGGGCTCTGGCGAACGCCGGATGAGGTGGAGCCGGCACCGCTGGTGCGGGCTATCAAACCGGACCTGGTCGCGGCCGTCTCCCAGCCGTCCGACGCGCCCTCGGCGGCCTGGCCTAAGCCCGCTGCCGAGGTCGTAGATTGAGACGCTGGTGATTGAGACCCTGATAGCGCGCGATCCCGTCACCGAAACTTGCGGAGCCTCATCATGCGCGCTATGCTTCGTCGATTAACCTGACAAGAAAGCCGATTTGGAGCAGGCCGGCCATGAAAGAAGGCATCCATCCAGAATACCAAGACGTCA
>NZ_JBUDPI010000352.1:0-3884 GCF_054919635.1 Halochromatium sp.
CAGGCCGATGCCCAGGGCGGCTTCACGGCAGAACGGGTTTTCGAAGGGGACTCAATAGTGAACTATCAACTACTGAACTATCAACTACTGAGAGAACAGCTCAGGCGCCAAAGCTCGCTCGTCATTGATGGTCGTCAATCATCGGCGCCCGCCTAGAGGTCTCCCCAAGCATTGCCCGAGCTGTCAGTCTGGGACCCCGGCTCAACGAGGGATCGAAACGCCGCGCAGCGCGCTGAGAGGTCTCCTGAGGCATGTAGATCGCCGCCGATGAGCAACAGGCTGTCAGCGCCATAGAAGCGCACCAGCTCAGGCACCTGCTCGAGGCGCATCCCACCTGCGGGCACCGGCCAGATGGGCGCTAGGCCATTCATGGGCGCCCGGGCCGCGTTTGCGATCTCCTGGCATTCGGCTTTGGTGAAGGCGAAGCGCCCGCCATAGCTCGGGAAGATGGTCGCATCGGCGCCAGCGAGCCGGGTCAGGGTGCCGAACAGCAGCCCATGGGCGATGCCAATGTGCGGTCCCAGACTGAGGCCGCCGAGCAGCGCCGGATGGCTCAGGATCGGCAGCCCAAGCCGTTCATCTGCGGCGAGTCGACGCAGGCTGTCGAGCCCGGTCAGGCCGGGGCAGAGCAGCAGGCCACCGGCGCCACGCTCGCGAGCCCGCTCGGCACGGGCATCGAGCTCGTCAGCGGGCGCGGTGATGTTTGGCAGATAGAGACTGGTGCGACCCGTCTGCTGATTGGCACGCGAAACGGCCTCGGCGCAGCGGCTGACCCGCTCGTCGAAGGGGCAGAAGATCTGATCGCTCAGGCCGTGGTCGTCCTTGATCAGGTCGATGCCGCCTAGGGCGAGGCGATAGGCCATGTCGGCCAGTTCTGCCGGGCTGAGCCCCATCGGCTTCAACGCGGTGCAGAGCAGCGGCCGATCGGTGATGCCCAGCCGTTGGCGCAGCCCGGAGATACCGAAGCGCGGTCCCTGGTAGTGCTGTAACAGCGCGGGAGGTAGCTCGATGCGCTGCAGTCGTACCCCGGGCTGCAATGCGACGTTGCCAAACAGGACATTGAGCAGCTGGGTGAGCTCGCGTCCGGCGGTCTCGACCGGGTAGCGGATGCTGACCTCGAAGCTGTTTGGACTCTCATCGCTGGAGCTGAAGCGAGCGCTGGGCTCAATCTCAGCAATCGCGCCGACGATCTGTGTGCGAATGGCCTGATTCGGAATCAGTGCTTCCGGAAACTCGACCGTCTGCTCAAGGCAGATCGCACTGGCGCGCGCCTCGACCTCTGCCGCTGTGCCGCTGAGGCTATAGACTGCGGTGAAGCGCTCGCCGCTTAGGGAGAGTGTTGAACTGGGTGTCATCGAGGCTTTTGGTGTGCTGGTGGTTGCGCGAGCGGCTGCGAGGTTGTGCGGCTTGTCGCTCAGGCGTCGCTCAGGTCTAGCCGCTGCTCGATGCGCTCGATGCGCTTTAGCGCACCTTGCAGGGTCTCGCGGTCGCTTGCGGATAGCGCATACAAGCCGCCTAGGGTTTGCTCAATGGTCGATAGCCGCAGCTCGATGCGTTCCAAGCGCTCGCCGTGAGTGGTTAAGGTGCCGCGGATCGCTTGCAGGTGTTCGAGTACCAGGTTCTCGGTGTGCTCGTCATGGGCAGGGTCATGGGCCGGGCCTCAGGTCAGTCTCAGGCGATCTTGCGTTGCTTCGAGTGTAGCTGGGTGACCTAGAGATCCTCGGTTTTGTCCACCTTGGCGAGGCCCTCGCCCTGAACCTTGGCGCGAATGTCGGCGGTGATCTTGGCTAAGGCGGCGTCATCGATCTGCAGTGATTCGCCGATCAAGGTCTCAGCGGCCTGGATCAGCGCCGCTGCATCGAGCCCGTATTCGCGCATCAGATAGGGCTTGCTGGCGCCATGGGCATAGGTGTCGCGTAGGCCGAGCCGGATCAGCCGTTTGCCAAGGCCTTGCTCGGCAAGCTGTTCGGCCAGCGCGCTGCCGAGTCCGCCGATGATGCTGTGGTTTTCGATCGAGATCGCGCCATGACGGGCCTTGGCGATCTGCTCGAGCAGCTGCGGGTCATCGAATGGCTTGAGGGTCGAGACGTGCAGATGGCTAACTGACACGCCACGACTGCGGAGGGCGGCAACGGCGCCGATGGCCTCTTCGGTACAGATGCCCGCGCTGATGATGGCGAGATCGGTGCCTTGCCCCAGAAGCCGCGCCTGGCAAAGGCGCAGCGGCTGGTCGGCCGGGAACAGACGAGGCACCTCACCGCGGAGCTGGCGCACATAGACGGGGCCATCGATGTCCTGAGCGACCTCGAGCATGGACTCGACCTCGGTCGCATCGCCGGCCTCAAGGATGGTCATGTTGGGCACCGCGCGCATCAGCGCGATGTCGTCGACGGCCTGATGGGTTACGCCGCCTGGGGTGGTGATGCCCGGCAGGAAGCCGATCAATCTCACAGGCAGGTTCGGATAGGCCACGCTCATCGCCAGCTGATCAAAGGGCCGACGCGTAATGAAGACCGAGAAGGTATGGATATAGGGGAAAAACCCCTCGCGCGCGAGCCCGGCCGCGAAGCCGAGCATGTTCTGCTCGGCCATGCCGAAAGAGAAGAAGCGGTCCGGATACCGGTCGCGGAAGCCGTCGGCCTCGCAAGAGGCGGTGAGGTCGGCGCCGAGCACCAGCACCTTGGGGTGGTCGGCGCCGAAGCGGATCAGATTTGCGCGATGGGGGCGGGTGACCAGCTCGATCATCGGCCGTGGTCCTGGCTCATGATGCGTTTCGATTCTGATGTCGGCTTTGAGGTTTGGCTCAGGTTAAGGCAGCGATCTCGACTCATCGGGCACTGTCCTGCCAGTGCTCGAGCAGGTCCTCATAGGCATCCTGCTCGGCCGTTGTCTTAAACCGCAGATAGTGCAGTTTCGGCGCGCGCTCGCGCAGCAGCTCGATGCCGCGGCAAGGGTCGGTGCGGGCAATGACGACCAGTGGCCGGTCGGTCGGTGCCGTCTCGGCTGGGTGCTGGGGCGTTGATGCCGTTGCTGTAACGGTTCTCGGCGTTGCACCTGTGTCCGCGCCTGCTCCCGATAAGCGCGCTAGCGCTGGCGCAGCCAAGGCCTCAGCGTCATGGCCATCGACCTCATGCACCTCGGCGCCAAAGGCCCGTAGCCGCTCGGCGAGTGGCTCAATCGTCATCACCTCGGCCATGGGACCGTCACACTGCTGGGCATTGGCATCGATGTAGACGCCAAGATTGCCGATGCGATGATGGGCGAGGGCGGCGAAGGCCTCCCAGGTTTGGCCTTCCTGGAACTCGCCATCGGACATGAACACCCAGACCCGCCCGGTCTCGCCGCGCAGTCGGCGCGCGAGTGCGATGCCGCCGGCCTGGCTCAGGGCCTGCCCGAGCGAGCCTGCAGTGACCTCATGACCGGGCGAATGCTCGGCACCGATCAGCTCCACCGTGCTGCCGTCGGTGTTGAAGCGATCCAATGCGTCCGGGCCGAGGCGGCCAAGCTCGATGAGCAGGGCATACAGGACCAGCGCGTAATGCACCGGGGAGAAGATGAAGCGATCCAGATCCGGGGCGCGTGGTCCATTGTAGTCGGCGCCGGTGAAGGCGTTCGGGTTGTTCGAGCTGGGCACGCCGGCAAAGTCGCGCGGGATCAGCGGCGCCGCGCTCGGCCCGAGCCGCATGACGCGCAGATAGAGGGTCGCGAGGACATCAGCGGCGGAGCAGGCCTGGCTCAGATAGCCGCCGTTGTTGCGCAGCGTATGCTCGAGCACACGGCGGCGCACGGCATCGGCAACCTGTGCGATCTCGGTGGTCATGATGGGCGCTCGAGCACGATGAGGTTTGGATGATGCCCTGGTTCTGCAGCCTCAGCTTCAGCCT
>NZ_JBUDPI010000353.1:0-3882 GCF_054919635.1 Halochromatium sp.
CAGTACCGTGGCGTCGAAGGCGATGCTGTCGACCATCAGCCGGATATCGCTTTCGATGCCTTCGGTGCCGGGGATCGGCAGCAGCAGAAACAAGGACACCAAGAGCGCGATCAGCATCAGCCCGATCGCGGTCGGCATCTTGAGGAAGCGATAATTGAACCAGGCGAAGACCGCCGCTAGCGTGATCAGAACCGCGATGATGTTAAACAGCTGCATGACGTCGGCTCGGGCTTGGTAAGGGACCGCTCTAGGGAATCGTTCTAGTGGATCGTTCTAGAGATGCCAACATTATGCCCCGATTAGCCAACGGGCGTTTGCGGCGTGCAGCGGACAGACCGGGCTCAGCTGCAGTCGATCAACGCCTTCAATACCGCTCGCTCGGCTGCACGTTGCAAGGCCCGAACGCCATTGTCGAGCGGCTCAACACAATCGATCAACGGGGTAGGATCGACACGCTGCTGCTCCATCAGTCTCAGGGCGGCGGGGAAGGGGCCACAGCGCGAGCCGCTGACGCGGATCTCATCGACTACCAGCGAGGACAAGGCCACGGGTACCTCGCCGCGGTAGGTGCTCTTTAGACACAGGGTCCCGCGTGGGCGCAGCGCCTGCCGTGCCAAGGCGAAGCCGCCCGGGGCGCCGCTGGCCTCGACCACGAGATCGTACGTGCTCTCAGCCACCTCGTCTTCTGCGAGGCAGCGGCTACCGATCCCCTGCAGCCGCTGGCGCTGGTGAGCATGTCGCGCCACCACGTGCAGATCAGCGCCAGTCAAGGCCAGGACTCGGGCGATCAGCTGCCCCAGACGTCCAGCGCCAACCAACAGCACCCGATCCGACGGCTTGATCGATACCATCTCGGGGATCTCGAGCGCTGCCGCGAGCGGCTCGGTGAAGACCGCGGCGGTATCCGGGACCGCGTCCGGCACTGGATGCAGATTCTCGAGCGGCAGACAGAGGTACTCGGCAAAGGCGCCATCTCGGCCCTTGATTCCGAGCGCCTCTCGGTGAAGGCAATGGTTTGGCCGACAGGCCAGACATTCGCGGCAACGACCACAGCTGACATTGATCGAGCCGACCACACGCTCACCGACGCGCTCGGGCGCCGCGGGCGCGTCTGCAATCTCGCCCACGAACTCATGGCCAAGTACGCCAGTGAACGGATAGTAGCCATCCAATAGGGCCAGATCGGTCGAGCAGACGCCAGCGAGTCGCACCCTCACCAAGGCCTCACCGGCGCTCGGTGTTGGCGTCGGGAGGTCGTTGTTCAGTCGGGGCTGCTCATCGAGCCAGATCGCCTTCATCGCAGTGTCACTCCAGTCGGTGCATAGGAGACGCTGAGCGCCTGATCAGCTGCGCTCGGTCAAACAGCCTCAAGGTCCAAGCCGCAGGGTCCTAAAGGCTCAGGGTATCCTTTAGTCCCATCGGGTAAAACCACTGCGACTGGAAATTGCGCCCCAGCATCGCCAATTCTCGGTTCACCCAGCCGGATCGCAATTCTCACTTCCCTACTAGACCGGACACCAGGAGAGCCTGATGCCCCCAATGGACGATGAGCTAAACCTGTCTGCTGCCTACCGCCGTGTGCGAACCTTCACTGAGCAGCTTTGTGAGCCCCTTGAGACCGAGGATTACATGCTCCAGGCTGCCGTGGAGGCAAGTCCGCCCAAGTGGCATCTGGCGCACGTCTCATGGTTCTTCGAGACCTTCTTGCTCAAGCCCTTCTTGCCCGGCTACCGGGTCTATCATCCTCAATTCGATCACCTGTTCAACTCCTACTACGAGCAGACCGAGGCCGGCTTCTGGCCACGGCCGCAGCGCGGGCTGATCTCGCGGCCGACGGTCGCCGAGGTCTATGCCTATCGTCGCCATGTCGACGATGCGATGGCACGGCTGCTGAGCGAGTGCCCAACCGAGCACCAGGCGACTGTGCAGGCCCGGCTTGAGATCGGGCTCAATCATGAGCAGCAGCACCAAGAGCTGCTTGTCACCGACATCAAGTACAACCTGGCCTACAATCCACTGCGCCCAGCCTATCGCGCTGATCTGCCGGTCGCGCCAATACAAGACCCGGTGCCGCTGACCTTCACCAGCTTCGAGGGCGGCATTCACAGCTTTGGTGCTCAGGAGCAGGGAGGGCGCGACGGCGCGGTCGTTGGCTTCGCTTACGACAACGAATTCCCTCGTCACCAGCGACTCCTGGAGCCTTTCCAACTCGCCGATCGCCTGGTCACCAACGCCGAGTACCAGGCATTCATCGACGACGGTGGTTATCGCCACCCAGGGCTCTGGCTCTCCGATGGCTGGGCGCAGATCAAGAATGACCGCTGGCAGGCGCCGCTCTACTGGGAGCAGCTCGATGGTGTGTGGCATGAGACCACGCTCGGGGGGCGTCGGCCGCTGAACCCGGCCGAGCCCGTCTGCCATCTAAGCTACTTCGAGGCCGAGGCCTATGCGCGCTGGGCCGGGCGTCGTCTACCGACGGAGTTCGAATGGGAGCATGCGGCAACTGGTTCTGCAACTGGGCGTCCGGTCGAGGGTCAGTTCGTCGATGCTGGCCGCTTCCATCCCGCCCCGGCCAGCGTTGGTCCGCTGCAGCAGCTGTTTGGTGACTGCTGGCAATGGACCGCTTCAGCCTATCTGCCCTATCCACGCTACCGCGCGGTGGACGGCGCGCTTGGCGAGTACAACGGCAAATTCATGAGTGGGCAGATGGTGATGCGCGGTGGCTCCTGCGCCACTTCCCGCGATCATGCCCGCGTCAGCTATCGCAACTTCTTCTATCCCCATGAGCGCTGGCAGTTCAAAGGCATTCGGCTAGCGGAGGACCTCGCATGATCTCGTTGACCGACCCGACGACGGCCAATCCGATCTACTTTCACGACTATCATCCGACGCCCTCGGATCTCCGTGCAGAGGTCCTTGCCGGGCTGGGCAAGCCGCGCAAGCAGCTCTCGCCCAAGTTGTTCTACGACGCCGAGGGGTCGAAGCTGTTCGATGCCATCTGCGAGCTGCCCGAATACTATCCGACCCGCACTGAGATCGCGATCTTGCGCGAGCACGGCGCCGAGATGGCGCAGCATCTCGGTCGCGAGGCGCTCTTGGTCGAGCTCGGCAGCGGCAGCAGCTTGAAGATTCGCGTTCTGCTCGAAGCCCTGCAGCCAGCTGTCTACATGCCGGTCGACATCTCCAGTGAGCACCTCCAGCAGTCGGCGAAGGCGCTTGCAGCAACCTTCCCAAGGCTCGAGGTGCACGCCGTTTGTGCGGACTACTCGACGCCCTTCGAGCTGCCTGTCGACAATCATGAGCATCCGCGCGCCGCCTTCTTTCCGGGCTCGTCGATCGGCAACTTCGAGCCTGCCGACGCCGAGGAGCTGCTACGCCGTGTCGGTGCCATCCTGTGTGTTGATGGCCGGTTGCTGATCGGCGTTGATCTGATCAAGGATCCCGCACGCCTCGAACTCGCCTACAACGATGCCGCCGGTGTGACCGCTGCCTTCAACATGAATCTGCTGAGCCGGATCAATCGTGAGCTCGATGGTGGCTTCGATCTCAGCCGCTTCCGTCATGAGGCCTTCTTCAACGCCGAGCAGAGCCGCATTGAGATGCATCTGCTCAGCACCTGCGATCAGCAGGTTGGGGTCGCCGGTGAGATCTTCGCCTTCCACGAGGGCGAGACCATCCATACCGAGTGCTCGCACAAGTACAGCGTCGATGGCTTCCACGCCTTGGCTGCGCGCGCTGGCTTCCAGCCAGAACAGGTCTGGACTGATCCGCAGCAGCTATTCAGTGTCCACTGCCTGGTCTATCGGCCTTGATTGGGCGCAAGAGGATCATCGGTTAATGCCGCTCCCGCTGGCTGAGCTTTAATCAGTGCATCATTGCTGA
>NZ_JBUDPI010000354.1:0-3832 GCF_054919635.1 Halochromatium sp.
CTCCGGAGACCCATCCTGCTGCCGAGATCCTTCCTGATTCTGGTCCTGCACCCGTTCCTGATCCTGCACCCGCTCCTGATCCTGGTCCTGGTCCTGATCCTGATCCTGATCCTGATTGGCAGTGGCGCTCTGTATCCGAGTTCCAGCCTCCGTGGTCTTGACGATGAATAGATGCTCAGATGGCCCCTCAGCAATCACCGCAGCCTCGGGCACACGCAGGATCGTGCGGTGCTCGGTGACCAGCTCGGCCGTCATGAACATGCCGGGCTTGAGCCGACGATCACTGTTGTCGAAGGTTGCTTCGAGCGCTAAGGTCCGCGTGGCCTCGGCGACCTCGGGTGCGACGAAGGTCACGCGGCCTTGGAAACGCTGCTGCGGATACGCGGGCGTCTCGGCCAAGACCGCCTGTCCGTTGCGGATGCGCGCGAGCTCGACACCGGGTACATCGAGCAGCAGGTCGAGCGGCGTGATGCGGCTAAGCGATGCGACCGGCGAGCCCGGCTCGAGCAACGCGCCCGGGCTGACCTGTCGCCGTCCGACAAGCCCGTCGAAGGGTGCCTCGATGATCCGGTCGGCGAGATCCTCGTTGCTGACGCGCAACGCAGCGCGAGCCTCGCTGGCGGTTGCCCGCGCTTGCTCAAGCTCGGTCTCGGAGACGAAGGACTCGGCATCCAGCGTTTCCAAGCGCTCGAATTGACGAGCTGTTTGCGAGACGCGAGCGGCTGCTTCTTGCACCCGAGCCAGAGCGCGGTCACGCTCGAGCAGTACCAGAGCCTGATGCTTGGCGACGCTCTCGCCCTCCGTGACCAATACGGCATCAACGCGTCCCCGCGAGCGTGCGGTGATCGTCACCGTTTCAGCGGCCTTTAGGGTGCCAGTCGCCTGGAGCCGCGTTTCGATCTCGCGGCGTTGGACGGGCGCGACCTCCACCAAAGGGGGTGGGCGACCACGATCTGCAGGAGGACCTGCTTGAAAGAGCCCGAGCAGCGTTGTGCGATGCCACCACCCCAGGGCAAGGATGCCGGCAACGACAAGACCCAGCAGGGCAAGCTTGCCTGCTTTTGATATTGGCACCTTAGTGACCTCTGCCGGCAGTTCGTCTCTGTGACTGGTCTTTCTCTAGCCTGGGTTGCCGCAACTCCCGTGCCTGTCTTTGCATGTGGACCCGGCAGCGGGTTGATCTGCCGCTGCGCTGGCAAGGTACTGGGGCGTCTGGCTGTTCTGGGGTTCCCGTTCTGGGGCTTCTGGCGCTCAGCGTTCGTGGTCGGCGTGGTGCATTTGAGCCAGGCCGCGGCTGATAACAACCTGTATGCTGGCTTCAGCGGCGCCGTGTCGCTGTTGGGGTCGGGCTCGGCCTCGGCACCAAAGTTGCTGCAACTCCAGAACGCCAGAACGCCAGAAAGGCTGAATTGCCCTGGAGCTTCTAATGACATTGATCAACGCGATGCGGACCGACTTTCCCGTTGTCGATCCGGAAAGCACCTTAGCCGCGGCCGCGAGCCGATTCGGCGAGACCGGATGCTGTAGCTTGCCCGTGGTCGATCAAGGTCTCTTGGTCGGTGCCCTCGACTCGCTGGACGTGGCTACCCGAGCCGTCAACGGTGAGCTTGATCCGACGCGCGCGAGCGTGCGTATGCTGATGCGGCGCGAGCCGGTGAGCTGCCCGCCCGAGGCATCACTCGACGAGGCGCGGCAGCTGATGATGCGCAAACGGGTCAACACGCTCTTCGTCATCGAGCCA
Organism: Halochromatium sp.; assembly: GCF_054919635.1. Lineage (NCBI taxonomy): Bacteria > Pseudomonadati > Pseudomonadota > Gammaproteobacteria > Chromatiales > Chromatiaceae > Halochromatium > Halochromatium sp. Next base: position 1,742 of record NZ_JBUDPI010000354.1, read on the forward strand.
GGCCCGCGTCTCGTCGGCATGATCGATCTGGTGGGGCTGCTGACCGCCTCCGAGACGGCCTCTAGTGCTGGCCCCGAGCCGGAGTGGAATGAACGCGTCCGCGGCGACCGGCGCTAGGCGCTAGGTACAGGCGTTAGGTCAAGTCAGAAGGACTGATCAGCCATCAGGCTCGCTGGCGCTCGGCCTGCTGGATCGCATGGGCGGCGTTGACCAGTCCAATATGACTGAAGGCCTGCGGGAAGTTGCCCAACAGCTCGGTGCCGTTCGGTACCACCTGCTCCGAGAGTAATCCGACGTCGTTGACGCAGCCAGCAGCGCGCTCGAAGATGGCGCGCGCTTGCTCCACCTGGCCTGCCATGGCGCGGGCCTGGGCGAGCCAAAAGGTGCAGACCAAGAACGGCCCTTCGCCGCCGTCGAGCCCATCGGCCACCTGGTAGCGGTAAACCAGCCCGTTGGCGTCGGTCAACTGGTCCTCGATGGCATCGAGGGTCGCGAGCACACCTGGATCATCGGCCGGTAGAAAGCCGACGATCGGCATCATCAACACGGCTGCATCAAGATGGTTGGCGCCGAAGGTCTGGGTGTATGCGCCAGCATGGGCGCTCCAGCCCCGCTCGAGGATGGCACTGCGGATCTGGGCGCAGGCAGTCCGCCACGCATCGATCCGGTGCTCGGCGCCGAGGTCGTCGGCCATCGCGATCGCCCGATCCAGTGCCGCCCAGCACATCAATTTCGAGTGCAGATAGTGCCGCGCTGGCGTGCGCATCTCCCAGATGCCGTGGTCCTTCTCCTGCCAACGCGCAGCAGCGGCGTCGGCAATCTCGACGAGGAAGCGGCGGCCGGCATCGCCCAGCCCTTGCAGTTGCTCGCGGACGCGATAGGCGGCGGTCATCACCTCGCCGTAGACATCGAGCTGGCGTTGGCTCCAGGCGGCATTGCCGATGCGCACCGGAGCACTGTTGCGCCAACCGGGCAGATGCGACAGCTCGCGCTCGCTGAGATCATGCTCGCCCTCGATCCCGAATAGCACCTGCAGATTACCGTGCTCGCGGACCTGGATCAGCGCAGTGGCGCCGAGGAAGTCGAAGAAGCGATGGGCCTCGGTCGGGCAGGCTGCGACCCAGAGCGCATCCAGCGTCAGGCTCGCGTCGCGGACCCAGCTGTAGCGGTAATCCCAGTTACGGCTGCCGCCGATGCAGGTGGCAAGCGAGGTGGTCGGCGCGGCGATGATGGCACCGGTCGGCTCATAGATCAGTCCATGGAGCACGCGTCCACTATGGCGGACCAGCTCCGTCCAAGGGCCCTCGTAGGCTTGATGGGCGCGCGACCAGGCGCGCCAATCCTCAATCGTCTTGGTGAGCTCGGCGTGGATCGCATCGGGCAGGATGCGCTCGGGTAGACCGGTCGCGGTGCTACCGTGCTGGAGCGCGAGGCCGATGCGCTCGCCTCGGTTGAGCCTGAACCGGGCACGGGCGCTGCAGTCCTCCACCGCCAAGGGGACATCGGAGCTCAGCCGCAGGATCGAGGCCCCGCCGCGAGTGGCGATGCCGCCTTCGACCGGCTCGAGCAACGGCCGGATCAGCCCGTATTCGGGCCGTGGCGCATAGTCGATCGCGATGGGCACTTGGCCCTCGAGGCAGTGCAGCTCGCGCAGAACCCGATGGGGTGCGCCGCGGCCGAGGTGATCGGCCTGATCCTCCTCTCCGGTCGCCAGGGCGTCGCGCAGCATCACTCGGCCCTCGCTGCAGTGGAAGAGGGTCTCCAACACGAGCGACTCGGGGACATAGCGACGCTCGATCTCGACTGTCCCGAGGCTCGACGGCGCGATGCGGAAATGACCACAGTCGGCGCCGAGCAGTCCGCTCAGCTGCGCCGGCGCGTCAAAGCGCGGCAGGCAGAGCCAGTCGATGCTGCCATTGCGGCCGACCAACGCGGCGCCATGGCGGTCGGAGATCAAGGCGTAGTCTGCAATCGGGCGGTCGCTCATCATTGGACGCTGCTTGGTTGGAGGCTGCTTTCCCACAGGGGCTTGGGTCCAGCTGCTCGCGGTCGGGGCGCGCCATCAGCAGGTAACAGGGATGATCCTCATCG
>NZ_JBUDPI010000355.1:0-3829 GCF_054919635.1 Halochromatium sp.
TCGATCCTCGAGCTTGGCCTCAGGCTTGAACGCAGGCTTGAAGCCAGGCTTGGATAGCGCGCTAGATCGCGCATTGGCGGCTGCGCTCAAGGCTCAGTGGGCCTTGGGTCGCCGCGCCGCGCTGGTCAGCTGTGGCAGACGCGCGGGGCCGGTGCACCTGAACCTGCCCTTCGATGAGCCCTTGGTGCCCGGGCCAGACTGCACCGCCGCCAAGGCCGCTGTCCCTACCGCCACGACGGCATCGCAGGCAGCCGAGACAGTGGACGGACAATCTGTCGCCTCGAGCCCGAGGGCCACGCTCGCGAGCATTGGGCTCGAGACGGCGCTCTCCAGCTGGCCAGCGGGGCGCGGCCTGATCCTGTGCGGCCCCGGCTCGGAGCTGTCGACGCCAGTGAGCGGCGAATCGGGGATGCGCTTGGCACCGAGTCTCTGGCTTTGCGCCAACGCGCTCGCCTTGCCGGTGCTGGTCGACCCGCTCTCTGGGCTGCGCGCCGGCAGCGGCACTGGCACTGGCACTGGCTCCGACCCAGAGGCTAGTCCAGCGCCCAGCAGGGCTGATGCGGGCTCGAGCGCACAATCCATCGCCGAGCCGCGCATCAGCGCTTGCGACAGCTTCTTGCGCAATCCGGCTCTGGCCCAGGCGCTGCGCCCGGACTGGGTGCTGCGCATCGGCCGGGCGCCGATCTCTAAGGTGCTTGGCCAATGGCTCGAGGGGGTGCCGGCGATCTTGGTCTCCGAATCCGGGGTTTGGTCTGATCCGAGCCATGATGCGTTGCTACAGCTCGAGCTTCCGGCGGCGGCGGTCTGCGATGCGCTCCGGCTTCAAGGTCTGGTTGAGCCCCGCCCCGATTGGCTGGCGCGATGGCAGGCCGCCGAGCAGCAGAGCTGGCGACTCGTCGATCAACGACTCCAGCAGGCGGGCCCCGCGTCGAGCTGGGAATCGAGCCGGTGGGCGAGCGGGGGATCGAGCGGGGGATCGAGCGGGGGGGCAGGCCGGAGCCCAAGCAGCGGATCAAGTCAAAGCCCAAGCTGGAGCGAGCCTCAGATCATTGCGACGCTGAAAGCGGCGATTCCCGACGGTGAGGCCCTGTTCTGCGCCAACTCGATGCCGATCCGCCAGCTCGATACCTGGTGGCGCGCTGGCGGGGCCCAGGTCACTCTGCTCGGCAATCGCGGTGCCAGTGGCATCGATGGCTACCTCTCGACGCTGGCCGGTCTCCAGCAGGCCGGGCTCCCCTGTTGGGGGCTGGCCGGTGATCTCTCGCTGTGCCACGATCTCAGCGGTCTCTTGCTGGCGGACCGGCTCGACCGCCCGCTGCTGGTGCTGAATAATGGTGGCGGCCATATCTTCGACTATCTGCCACAGCATCGACTCGTGGGCTTCGAGCGCCTCTGGCAGACGCCACAGCGCGTTGATCTCGCGTCGCTGGCGGCCTTGGCTGGACTGCGCCATTGGCGGGTCGAGGATAGCGCCGGACTGGAGGCTGCGTTGGCAGAGGTCGGGTTGGGGGCGGGCCTGATCGAGTGCGTGATCGATCCCGAGCAGAGTCGTCAGGCGCATCTGGCATTCTGGGAGCAGGTGCGCGCAGAATCGTTTCCAGACAAACCTTAGTCTGAATGACGGATATTGGGCTTGCAAACCGGCCGCTTGCATCGTTTCCTCGTGCGGCTCGATTGATGGCTGCATAACGCGCTAAGTGCTCACTGCATGCCGATCATGTCCACGGCAGATGGCGCTTGACGGCTGAGCCTGTCGAGAACTGAATTGATAAGCTCCACGGCAAGGCCAAGCTGCCATGGCTTGCTGGCGAGCAGAGGAGAGAGCTGAGCGATGAGCGAAGACCAGAACCCGCGTCCACCGATCGCGTGGGAGGCCGTGACCGAGCCGGGCTATCAGGACATCCTGATGCATCGCGCCGAAGGCATCGCCAAGATCACGATCAATCGTCCGGAGGTGCGCAACGCGTTCCGACCGGAGACGGTGCTCGAGCTGATCGATGCCTTCCATCGGGCGCATCTCGATCCCGAGGTCGGCGTCATCATCCTCACCGGTGCTGGCGAGCTGGCCTTCTGCTCAGGTGGCGATCAGCGCATTCGCGGTGATGGCGGCTATCGCGATGCGGCCGGCACCGAGCACCTGAACGTGCTCGAGTTGCAGCGCCAGATCCGCAGTCTGCCGAAGCCGGTGGTGGCGATGGTGGCCGGTTACGCGATCGGCGGTGGTCATGTGCTGCACCTGATCTGCGATCTCAGCATTGCTGCCGAGAACGCCCGCTTCGGCCAGACCGGCCCCAAGGTCGGCAGCTTCGATGCTGGCTTCGGCGCCGGTCAGATGGCGCGCACCATCGGCCTCAAGCGCGCCAAGGAGATCTGGTTCCTGTGCCGCCAGTACGGCGCCGAAGAAGCCTTGCAGATGGGCCTGGTTAATGCCGTGGTGCCCATTGCCGAGCTGGAGGCGACCACGGTCGATTGGTGTCGGCAGATGCTGCGCCATTCACCGACCGCCCTGCGATTGCTCAAGTCCGCGTTCAATGCCGATAGTGATGGCTTGGCCGGCATCCAGGAGCTGGCCGGCAATGCCACCGGATTGTTCTATCAGACGGCGGAAGCCCAGGAGGGCCGCGATGCCTTCCTCGAGAAACGGCCACCGAACTTTGGTCCGTTTCGGCGCCGGCCCTAGCGTTCTTCTTGACCCACCAGAGCAAGGCTCCTGGTATGACTCGGCATCCACAGGCGATCGATATGGCCCCGACGACCCTTGAGCAGGAGCAAGAGCCGGAACAAGAGCCGGAGCAAGCGACCGGCGCGGTAGCACCCAGACTGAGACTGCGACGCTGGATCGAGGCGGCGCGCCCGCGTACCCTGCCGTTGGCGCTCTCGCCGGTGCTGGCCGGTCTCTTTCTGGCGTTGGCCCAAAGCGGGCAGTTGGCCTTCTTCACTGCGCTTGCGACCCTGATCGCCGCAGCCGGTATCCAGATCGGCACCAATCTGCACAACGATGCCGCCGATTTCGAGCGTGGCACCGATACCGCCGATCGGCTCGGTCCGCCACGGGCCGCGGCGCAAGGCTGGTTCACCGCGGCACAGGTCAAACGCGCCGCGCATCTCGTGTTCCTGACCAGCTTTCTGCTTGGGCTGTTGCTGGTGCTTCGCGGTGGCTGGCCGATCTTCGCGCTCGGCGTCGCCGCCATCAGCGCCGGCTATGCATACACCAGCGGCCCCAAGCCGATTGCCTATGGACCTTTTGGCGAGCTGTTCGTGCTCGCATTCTTTGGCATCGCCGCGGTGGCGGGCACCTACTACCTGCAGACGCTGACGCTCTCGGTGCAGGCCATCACCCTCGGCATCGCGCTGGGCCTGCCCGCTGCGGCCGTGCTGCTGCTGAATAATTATCGCGACTTTAAGACCGATCGCATTGCCGGTCGGCACACGCTCTGCCACCTGCTCGGGCGCCCCGCCGCTCGGTGGGTCTATGCGGCGTTGCTGCTGACGCCCATTCCGCTGCTGATGCTGGGCGGTCTGCCACTGCACGGCTGGCCGCTGCTGCTGGCGCTGCCGCTGGCGGCGCTGCTGATTCGCCAGCTTTGGCGCACCGAGGGGCGCGCGCTGAATCAGCTGCTGGCTCGCACCGGCCAGTATCAGCTGGTCCTGACCCTGCTGTTGGGACTGGGGTTGCTGCTCGACGCCTGGTGAGTTGAGCCAATCCAGCCCCCCGTACCCTAGGCGATCGCGGTGCGCAAGCCGAGCGATCTGACCGGCGGCGCGATCAAGAAGGCGAGCGAAAAGACCAGCAAGGCGTTATCAGCTTCGACCGAAAACGCCTTAGTGA
>NZ_JBUDPI010000356.1:0-3773 GCF_054919635.1 Halochromatium sp.
GATGTCTAGCGGCTTCGCGCTCTCGCCATGCCCGAGCCAGTCGACGCTGACCACGCGGCACCCCGTAGCGGCGAGGTATGCACATTGATGGCGCCACCCCGAGCGATTATCCGGCCAGCCATGCAGGAGCACTACCGCCGGGCCAGAGCCGCCGGAGTCCGATACCGCGCAAGTCTGTCCGCGAACCTGAAGATGGGTGGTTATAGCCATCGTTCGGCAAAGGCCTCTGGCGTGAGCGGTCGACTGTAGTAATAACCCTGGGCGAGCGAACAACCAGCGGCACGCAACCACTCCGCTTGCTCGGCATTCTCGACCCCCTCCGCCAGGACCTCCAGCTTCAGGCTCTTGCCGAGTGCAATCACGGCGTTGGTAATCGCCTGGCTGTTTGGATCCGCCGGCAGCGCATCGATGAAGCTGCGGTCGATCTTGAGTTGATGCAGCGGCATGCGGTGCAGATACGCCAGCGATGAATAACCCGTGCCGAAGTCGTCGATCGCCAAGTGGACGCCAAGCCCTCGCAACGCGGCAAGCATGGATTCGGATTGGCCGGCCTGGGCCATGAGCAGGGACTCGGTCAGCTCCAGCTCTAAGCGCTCAGGCGCGAGTCCGTGATGATTGAGGAGGCCTGCGACCGTATCCACCAGGTCCGGATCGTCTAGCTGCAGGATCGAGAGATTGACGGCCATGCGCGCTAACCGCCTTCCCACGCGGTCCCAGGCAGCGAGCTGATGCATGGCCTGGCGCAACACCCAGTCGCCGATTTGATGGATCAATCCCATATCCTCGGCGACTGGGATAAATTGTTGCGGTGATACCGCGCCAAGCTCGGGGCTGGTCCAGCGCAACAATGCCTCTGCGCCGGCCAGTTGCCCGTCGCTCAAGCAGACCAGGGGTTGAAACTGGAGCGATAGTTCGCCACCGAACATGGCTTGGCTGAGGCAGGCTTCGAAGCGGAGCCGATCCGACGGGCTCGGAGCCGCGGCGTGCTCGAAATACTGCAGGCTGTGTCGGCCGCGTGCCTTGGCTTGCTTGAGGGCGATATCGGCGTGCCGCATCAACTCATCACCAGAGTGACCATCACGTGGATAAACGGCGATGCCGACGCAGGCGCTCAGGCTGATGGTCTGTCCGCGCACGATGCGGCGCCCGGCGCAACTGCGCTGGAGGCGCTCCGCCACCTCGGCGATCGCCTCAGGTGAATCAACCGCGGGCAGCAGGACAGCGAATTCGTCGCCACCTAAGCGTGCGAGGACGTCTGTTGGTCGCACCATCTGGCGCAGCTCATGGGCGACTTGTCGGAGCAGCTCGTCTGCCGCTGCCGGTCCAATCGACTCATTGACGATGCGAAAGCGGTCGAGATCGATGAGCAAGATCGCGACCTGCACTGACGCGTCATCGATGTCTTGCAGTGCCTGAGTCAGGCATCTTTGGAAGTGGCGTCGGTTAAGGAGGCCGGTGAGGCCGTCGAACTGAGTGAGAAAGTCGACCTGCTGTTGGGTGGAGTACAATCGCGTCCTGTCGCTGATCACAATGATGTGGCGATCGAGCTGCCCTTGGTCATCGCTCACCCCACTGATTCTCAGGAAGGCTCGGTATGATGCACCCTCTCGATTGCGCTCCCAGCGCTCGCCCTGCCAGCGACCACGTTTTGCGGCAACGGCCTTGATCCGGCGCCAAAAGCCGTGATCCTGGGCGCTTGCTAACACGGCCTCCACCGTCTGATCGCGAACGTCCGCCTCGGTATAGCCGGTGATTCGAGTAAATGCCGGATTCACTGCGACAATGGCGTCATCGGCGCTGGTCAACATGATCGCATCGTCCGTGCTCTCGAACACCTTGGCCGCTTCACGCAGATGCCGGTTGCTCTCGTTCAGCGCCTGCTTGGCCAACTTTCGCTCGTGGATATCGGTGTTGGTGCCGACCACCCGGATGGGTCTCCCCTCCGGATCCTGTGCTACCACCTTTCCGCGCCCGTGAATCCAGCGCCAACGGCCATCCTTGCAGCGCATCCGAAAGTCTGCTGCGTAGGGTGTTCCCGTCCTAAGGTGTTGCTCGAAACGATCTTGAGCGTGCGCGCGATCGTCGGGATGAATCATCGCGACGAGCGGCTCCAGTTCCAGCGTTAATTCGCCCAGAGCGTAGCCCAGCATCGTGGCATAACGCTCATTGACGGTCACGACACCCGAGGTTAGGTCGACGTCCCACAGCCCTTCATTGGTCGCCTCAAGCGTCAGGCGTAGACGCTCCTCGCGGTCCTTTAACGCCTGCTCGGCGACCTTGCGATCGGTGATATCGATCACAGCGCCGACGAGTCGCAGCGGACGCTGGTCAGCGTCCCGCTCAAGCTCGGCCAGGACTTCGACCCAGCGTACCGCGCCGTCGTTGGCGCGCAGGATGCGCTGCTCAAGTCGGTAGGGGGCTTCGCCCGCCAAGGCGCGCCCCAGGGCGGCCTCGATGCGGGGACGATCGGCAGGATAGGCGTGTCTGTCGAGCAGTTCGTCGAGGCTAAAGGACTCCTGCTCGGTGCCATGGATACGCCGGCATTGTGCCGACGCAAACAGGCGCTGGTGTCTCACATCGACCTCGAAGGCACCGAGATTTGCGATGCGCTCGGCCTGCGCCAGACGCCAACGCGAATGGGCCAGGGCGCGCTCGTCGCGCTTGCGCTCAGTGATATCAAGGACGGTGACGACCACCGCACTCCCGGCGCTGTCCTTGTCGATCGGGGCCCCGCAGAGGACAACGTCAAGCAGGTGACCATCCTTGTGCCGCAGCTGTGCCTCGAGCCGGCCCGTCCCCCGCGCACGCATCTGCTCGTAGAGCTCCTGGCCAATGCGCGCATACTCGTCGTCATCGCGATAGATCATGAGTGTGTCGCGCTGACAAAGTTCTTCCCGCGTGTAGCCGATCAGGTCGAACCAAGCCGCGTTACTCTGCAGGATTCGGCGCTCACACGCGAAGACGATACCGACAGGAGCAGCCTGGAAGATGGCCTCCAGCTGCGTTTGGCTTTCCTTTAGGGTGAGCTCAGCGCGGCGCCGGGCGGCATTCTCGTGCTCGAGTGAGGCGACGCTCTGTTGCAGCCGCTGGCGTTGCCGAACGCTCTCAGAGCGATCGCTTAGGCTGCAGATGAACTCGGGCTCGGCATTGGCTTCGTTGGGCAGCGGCGCTAGATGGATATCGCCAATGATCGGCGGACCGTCGCGCGGTTGCAGCTCGACCTCCGTGAGGGTAACGGGCTCGCTCTTCGCCGACCCGCTCAGCAGCCGGATTAGCTCGTTGCGCCGCGCTTGCTTGAGGAAACGAGCGAAGAAATAGCGCTGATGGTCACCGGGGCGAAGCCCAAGTAACGCCTCCGCGGCTGGATTGGCCAAGCGGATCATGCCGCGGGCCTCGAGGACCATCGCGGCAATCGGCAGCGAGTTAAAGAAGACGGTGAAGCGCCCGAGCATCGCTTCGATGCGGTCGCGGCTCTCGCTCAGCTCCTCGTTCTGCAGCCTGAGCTCGGCTTCGCGAATGCGCAGCTCTTCGACCAGTGCCTGAACATCCTGCAGCTGCTCGGCGGTGACCGTCTCGGCCAAGTCGAACCGCCCGCCAGCTAACAGCTCGCGGGCGCGCTGGTAAAGGTCGTGAAAGTCCGCGGTTGGCAGCTGATGCGGGCGCTCACACGATCGTCGCTCGTCCTCGGCCATTGCACAGCCTCCCTTAATAAATATACCAGGTAATCCCCCGGCTCTGCCGGGGTGACAGTAGCCGTTTGACATTTACGGGAG
>NZ_JBUDPI010000357.1:0-3770 GCF_054919635.1 Halochromatium sp.
GTGCGGCTAGCGATGGCGGCTGTGGTTCAGATCCGACGGCCGCAGTTTACGGTTCAGAAGATCTTCGGCGCAGACCATGTCGAGAGCCATCATTTCGTGCGCGAGCTGGGTTTCGCGAATCTAAACCTCGGCGTGCTTGCGATCCTGTCATTGCCGATACCGGAGCTGCGCCTGGGTGCAGCACTCGCTGGCGGCCTGTTCATGGGGTTGGCTGGCCTCTATCACGCGCTCAAGAAGCCAGCCAGCGGCAACGAATGGCTCGCCATGCTCACCGATCTGATGATAGCGGCACTGATGGCCGTCTACCTGCTCAGTCAGATCGGATAGGGTCGTCGAAGGCCACGGGCCGCCTGATGTTGAACGGCCTGCTGCTCGATACCGGATACCCGGCTCTCGACCTCATGTCCAAAGTAGACCCCAACAGCCCTGGCAAGTCGCGCGCGAGGCGCGTCACGAGCCAGGCCCTGATCTCGTCGACACTGAGCGGATCTCGGCGCTCTCGCCATCGACCTCTGCGGGCACGTCTAGGGCTCCTCGTACAGGCTCACTTGGGCCTCCTCAATGCGGTAGCCGGCTTCACCGAGCTCGTCGCTGAACGGCTCGACCCGCATACGGCCTTCGACCCAGACCGTGTCGAACAGGCCGCCCTCGTAAGGCAGATCATCTGGAGTGGTGACCAAGATCGTCTGATTGGCCGGTGGCGGCGGGACATGGATACAGGCGCCGAAGTAGGGCACCAGCAGAAATTCGCTGATCATCGTCGTATCCATCTCCAGGGGCACGACGAAACCGGGCAGACGTACCTGTCGTCCGTCGAGCGCCTCGACCACGGGTGCCTCAGCCCAGAGTGCCTGGAGCTCCTCCATCAGCGCTTGCGCTCTCGGGTCGTCGTCGGTCAGGTTTTCGGCATCGTATTGCTCCATCAGGACCTCCGGCTGCCAGTCGGCCGGGATCAGGTCGTTCCAGGACAGCTCGCGCGCGGTCCCATCAGATGGCTCGATCGCGAGCTCCTGCTCGGTGAGCCCTCCGGTCTCAGCCCCTCCCGTTGTGTCGTCCGAGGAATCATCGCTGCAGCCGGCGAGCAGCAAGGCGAAGACTCCGGCAGCGATGAGCGATCGGCCGAGTCCATACGCGCGCGGGGATGGGCCCCCGTGTGGTGGCACCGATACTATGCTCGCTGCGTCGAGTCCGTGCGCGCGCCGGGATGGGCCGGTGCTGCTCGTGCCTATTGGTGAGCGAGCTGCTGGTGCGTAGGCCGGCAAGGCGCAAAAGGAAGGGGCGACGCACTCTGAGGGCCCGTGCGTGGGGTGACCTGAAGGCTGGTCGCTGACTGCAATCTGGGCTGAGCTGAGCGTGGGTCGGATCATTCGCGGTTGCCTTTGGCGAAGACGAGTGGGGTGTTCAAATCAGTCGCGGATCTCGATGGCATCAGGCGCATTGTGCTAGTGCTTCTTAGAGTCGCAATGAGAGGCCACTGCTCAGCGACATCCGGTAGGCCCGCCAGCCGGGGATCAGCCCCACCAGGAGCCCTGTGCACAGCACGGCCGCGAGCAGCAGCCATTCGTGCAGCTTGGGCAGCCCGAGGCCGAGATGCAAGCCGAGCCGCGCCTCGATCAGCGGTTGGCCGAGTGCGAAGGCCAGGCTCAAGAGTACGACGCCGACCAGGATGCCGAGTACTGTCAGGAGCAGGGCCTCACCGATGATGAGTCCGAGCACATGAGCGGGCCGTGCCCCGAGCGAGCGCAGGATCGCCAGCTCGCGGCGGCGGCCCTCCAGGCCGATCAGCAGGGCGGTGAGCATACCGATTAGCCCCACCAGCACGACAAAGGTGGAGACCACCAAGAGCGCGTTCTCGGCCAGTCCGATGACCGACCAGAGCTCGGAGAGGGCGACGCCGGGGAGCACCGCGAGCAAGGGCTCCTGCGGGTACTCATTGATGCGTCGCTGCAGCGCAAAGGTGGCAATGCGCGACTCAAGCCCGATGAGCACCGCAGTGATCGCCTTTGGCGTCAGGTCCAGCTGACGGGCCTGCTCGGCATCGATCTCAAGGCCCCGCAGCGGCGCGCCACCCTCCCAGCCGAGGTGGATCGCCTCGATCGCCTCCAGGCTGACATGGACGCTGCGGTCGACGGGCGTGCCGGTCCGCTCCAGGATGCCGACAACCCGAAACGGCTTGTCCTCGTGGCGGGCAAAGCTCACATCGCCGGCCCCGTGGGCGATGATGATCTCGTCGCCGAGCCGATAGCCGAGCTCGGCCGCCACCTCGGCCCCGAGTACGGCGTCATAGAGGTCGGCGAAACGCTCGCCTTTGGCCAACACCAGCGGCTCGTCGCGCCCGTAGCGGTAGTGATCGAAATAGGCCGTGGTCGTGCCCAGCACCGGGAAGCCGCGGTGCGAGTCGCCGAGCGAGAGCGGCACCGTCCAGGCCACGCGTGGCATCGCTGCGATCTCCTGATAGCTCTGCCAGGAGATATTGTTGGTCGCGTTGCCGATGCGAAACACCGCGTACAGCATCAGCTGCACCGGCCCGCTGCGCGCGCCGACGATCAGATCGGTCCCGGAGAGGGTGTTGGCGAAGCTCGCCCGTGCCTCGGTGCGGATGCGCTCGACCCCAAGCAGCAAGGCGACACTGAGCGCGATCGACAACAAGGTCAGCAGGGCCGTGAAACGCCGGTTGAGGAGGCTTTGCAGGGCAAGTCGAAGGATGGCCATGGCGATGATGCCGGGTTGCTGCGCTCAGGGCGCGAGCGGGACCTGGTCTGTTGTCGCCGCTGCCGTTCGATTCAGCGCCGGCAGCCGCAAGGTGCGGTCGAACAGCCCTTCGAGGCTGGCATCATGGCTGACGAAGATCAGCGTTGAGCCCATCTCCGCGCATTCGGCGAACAACAGCTCAAGGAAGGCTCGGCGGCGATCGGCATCGAGCGACGAGGTCGGCTCGTCAGCGATCAGCAGCTCGGGCGCGCCGAGCAGCGCTCGGGCCGCGGCCACCCGTTGCTGCTGGCCGATACTGAGCTCATTCACTGGTTGTTGCAGTAATCCGGGCTGATCCAGATCCAGATGGCCGAGCAGTCGCTTGGCCTCCGCTGCCAAGCTCGTCGAGCGCGCTAGTGCACGCTTGCGGCGGCGGTGCGAGAACCGTGCCGGCAGCGTGACATTGTCGATGATGCCGAGATAGGGAATCAGATTGAAGAGCTGAAAGATGTAACCGATGTGATCGGCGCGAAAGCGGTCGCGCGCCGCCGAGCCGAGCTGGTCGAGCCGCTGGCCAAGGACCTCAATGCGACCCTGTTGCGGCTGGTTGACGCCGGCCAGGAGGCCGAGCAGCGTGCTCTTACCGCTGCCGCTCGAGCCTTCCACGAAGAGCCGCTCACCGGCGGCGACCTCAAGTGCGTCGATGGCGAGGATATCCGGACCCTGCGCGCGCCAGCGGAAGCGCAGCTGATGGAGCGCGACGATCGGATTCATAGCAGGCAGCCCATCGCCTCAGAGGGGCAATTGCCGGTCGTTTGCGGTCAGCTCCAGGGCGTCCTGGCGCGTCTCTGAGATCAACTGAACCTGCAGCTTTTCGGCGCGCGGGAAGGCCTGAAAGTATCCGATGGACAGCGCCTCGAGCTTGCTTGGCTGCCGGCATTCGAAGACATAGCTGGCGTAGGCATCAGCATGCGACTCATGGCTATGATCATCGGCATGCTCATGCTCATGCTCATGCTCATGCTCATGCTCATGCTCGTGGTCGTGGTCGTGGTCGTGGTCGTGGTCGTGGTCGTGGT
>NZ_JBUDPI010000358.1:0-3766 GCF_054919635.1 Halochromatium sp.
CCCTGCTCAATGAGAATGGCCAGGGTGCCGACGCAAATGAGGAGGAAGAAGCACTTGCCACTCAGCGCCGCCGCACTGGCATCCTCAAGTCCTGGAAGGCCTTCAAGATGGGCGCCTCCAGCTGCTTCAGCTTCGTCGAGGCCGCGGGTCTGCTGCTCTATGCGCCGAAGATCATCGCCGACAGCTTCGGCTGGGGCCGACCGGTCGCAGCGCCCGACGATCTGCATCTGGACGAGCCGCAGGAGAAACGTGTCGGCCCGAGCCTGGACGTGCCCAATCACGGCGCCTGCTCCGGACACGGCTCGGATCACGGCTTGATGCAGCATCACGCACAGGGCCCAGCCATCGGCATCCCGGAGGCCGAGCGCGTCGACCTGGCCGAGGGCATCCTGCGCGCGATGTCGATGACCGACAACTTCGCCCGCCTGGTGCTCCTGGTCGGCCACGGCAGCACGGTGGTCAACAACCCGCACGCGACCGGTCTCGACTGCGGCGCCTGCGGCGGCATGACCGGCGAAGCGAGTGCACGGGTGGGTGCTGCACTGCTCAATGACCCCAAGGTGCGCCAGGGGGTCGCCGAGCGTGGCATCCGCGTCCCGGACGACACCTGGTTCATCGGCGCGCAGCATGACACCTGCGTCGATGAGATCCGGCTCTACGACACCGGGGTGCTGCCGGGCGAGTACGCAGAGGAGCTGGCCCAGCTGCGCAGCTGGCTGCAGCAGGCTGGTGAGCTGACGCGGCTCTCGCGCTCTGCGCTGCTCGGGCTCGAGCACCGCTCGCGGCAGGCGATCACCGCCAACATCCGCCATCGCAGCCGCGACTGGTCGCAGGTGCGCCCGGAATGGGGCCTAGCCGGCTGCGCAGCCTTCATCGCCGCCCCGCGCGAGCGCTCCCGCGGGCTCGATCTCGGTGGTCGGACCTTCCTGCACGACTACGACTGGACCAGCGACAGCGGCTTCGGCGTACTCGAACTGATCATGACCGCGCCGATGGTGGTTGCGGCCTGGATCAACCTGCAGTACTACGGATCGACCACCGACAACCGGCGTTTCGGCAGCGGCAACAAGGTGCTGCACAACGTCGTTGGCGGCGCGATCGGCGTGCTCGAAGGCAACGCGGGCGACCTGCGCGTCGGCCTGCCGATGCAGTCATTGCACGACGGCAAGCGCTGGGTCCACGAGCCGATGCGCCTGAGCGTCTACCTGCAGGCACCGCAGGCCCCGATCGATGACATCATCGCTAAGCACCAGCTGGTGCGCGAGATGCTTGACAATGGATGGATGCACCTGTTCCGGATGGACGACGAGGGCGGTATCCAGCAGCGCATCCCAGCACAGGGCTGGCAGCCGGTGCCGACGCACTGATATGACGTCGACCTGAACCCTTGGAGGCCAGGGACGGCCAACGCGGACCCAGCTCGATTCCGAGTACATCGTTGCGGATGTCTATCTCACTAATAGGAGCAAGATCATGAGCGAGGCCCTACAAACCGCCATTGCCCGCCAGCGCATGCTCCTGCACGCGCGGCTATCGGACGCCCTGTCCCGGCTCGAGCCCGACTGCCGCGAGGCATGGGGGGATCAAACGGCATTGGAGCAGTCTTTAGGCGCGGCGATGGAGAGGCTGCCGTACTGCAAGTATCTCTACCTACTCGATCAGGAGGCCCGGCAGATCACCGCCAATGTCTCGCCCGGCGGTCTGCTGCCGGAGCACTTTGGCCGCGACCGCGCGGCGCGCCCCTACATGGCCGATGCCATCGCCGGCGCCGCCTTCTCGCTGTCGTCTGCCTATCTGAGCCGGAACAACCGGCGCCCGTCACTGACCGCGGTGCAGCGACTTACGCACGACGACGGCAGGCTGCTCGGCTACCTCGGCGCCGACTTCGACCTGCGCGACCTGCCCCTGACCCGTGAGCTCTGCCGGCAATCCGACCGATGGATGCAGCTCAAGGGCGATCCGGCGATTCGCGGCGCTCTGTTCTACCAGCAGCGTGTCGACAGCCTGATGGACGGGCGCATCGACGAGATCCTGGACCTGATCGCCGAGCTGATCCGCTCGCACGGCGTCTTCCACGGCAAGCTGCATTTCTCGAGCTCGCGCGCGACACTCTGGCTGCTGGATGACCCCTACCATTTCCGGGTGCTCGACTACGAGGACCTGAGCGATCCGGCGATCTGCCTGGCCTATGCGCAGCGCGCCTACCCCGACGAAGCGGCGATCCCGGCCGATCAGGTCAAGGCGGTCTTCGACCAGTTCCGCGAGCTGCGTGTGATGGATGAGAACATCTATCTGCGCTCGGGCTCGCTCAACATCATGAACGGGATCGTCTCGCTCAATTTCTCCTGCGACGGCTCACACTACATGCGCTGGGACGAGTTCCTCGACAAGCGGATGGACTTCTGGCTCGGCTCCTCGGCACCGACCTGCACCGAGCAGCCTGCCGCCTGAGTCCAGACTGGGAGTCGAGACTGGGAGCCGGGAGCCCAGGCTGGAGCGATACCAGCCCGCGCATGCGGGCTGCCACGGTCGGCAAGACCGCGGGATGAGACCGCGGGATGAGACTGGGGAATGAGACCGAGAGGCGAGACCAGGAGGCACCTATGCACAGACTCGAGCACATTCTTTACTTTGCTGATGGCGAGTTCGGGCCAACCAGCGCCTTTCGGCGCGCGGTCGCCTTGGCCGAGCGTCATCGCGCACGCCTGACCTTGATGGACGTCACCATCGAGTCGGGCTTCAACGCAGACCTGGTCAAGCGCTTTGGGCTCGGCGATGATGTCCAGCAGAGCGAGCAGCGCTATGCGGCACTGACCCATCTGGCCGAAGACGCGGTGCGCTCGCAACCACCGCGCTTGCGCGTAACGATCGGGACACCGTTCATCGAGGTGATACAGGCCGTGCTGCGCGACGGCCACGATCTGGTGCTGAAACCGGCACGTGCCCGTCCCGGACGCAACCTGTTTGCGAGCACCGACATGCACCTGCTGCGCAAATGTCCGTGCCCGGTCTGGATTGACCGCGAGCCAGCGCAACCCGAGACAACGGAGACCGTGCCACGCTGCCGACGTATCCTCGCCAGCGTCGACGCCATGCAGCCCGACACGACGGGGCTCATCCACCGTATCCTCGACAGTGCGGTCGCCGTCAAGGAGCAGGATGACGCACGACTCGATGTTGCCCATGCGTTCCAGCCCCGCTTCGGCGAGCTCTCGCCCGAGCGCACCCGGGCGGCATCCGACGCGCACCTCAGCGATGCGATCGCGCACCTGGAGCAGCGTCACGCCGAGGCGCTAAAGGACATCGCCAATGGCTACCGCGCACACCTCGCCGACGATAACCTGCATCTCTTGCGCGGCGAGCCGGCGTCACAGGTGCTGGCCAAGGCCGAGGCATTGGACAGCGATCTGATCGTGCTCGCCACGCTCAGCCGCCCACGCGAGCCGGGCCTCTTCATCGGCACCACGGCCGAGGACCTGCTCCAAGGCGCCCAGACCTCGGTGCTGGCGCTGAAGCCCGACGGTTTCGTCACGCCAGTGCAATAAGGCCAGCGCGGTAACACCGACGCAGCAACCTCCAGTGCAATAGAGTTGCCCGACGCTTCGAAGAGGACAAAGCCCACCGCAGATGACTGGTAAGCCAAGCGAGCCCACAACCTTTTGGACCCCAAACCACTTCGCCGAGCTGACCGGCGGCATTTGGCTGACCACGCCACACGACATCGGCACGTCGATAGCGGGCGTCGGCATCGACCGCCGCGGCCTCG
>NZ_JBUDPI010000359.1:0-3738 GCF_054919635.1 Halochromatium sp.
CATTGTGCCCGCTCAGGGTCCGTTGGAGGAGCGGGGCGGACCATCCCATTAAGAATTCGCGGCACTGCGTCCGCCTGGGCGTCCTCGCGGACAGAAGGCGGAAGACCAGCTCGGCGCAAGTGATGCGAATGGAGCTCGGCCGAGATGACGCGTAGCCAATGGCTGCAATCGGCTCCCAGACCGCCACATAGCAATCTTCGATTCGGTAGACGTTCCCATGAATATCCTCATCATCGGCTCGGGTGGCCGCGAGCATGCCCTAGCCTGGAAGATCGCCCAATCACCGCAAGCGACCCAGGTCTTCGTCGCGCCTGGCAACGGCGGCACCCTCGCCGAGCCCAAGGTCGAGAATGTCGATCTGGACCCGACCGATGCCGAGGCGTTGATTGAGTTCGCACAGCAGAAACAGACCGGGCTCTGTGTGATCGGCCCCGAGGCACCCTTGGTCGCTGGTGTCAGCAATGCGCTAATGGCCGCCGGCCTGCGCTGCTGTGGTCCCTCACAGCAGGCGGCACAACTAGAAGGCTCTAAGGACTTCGCCAAGGCCTTCATGCAACGTCATGGCATCCCAACCGCCGCCTATCGGACCTTCAGCGACCGCGATCAGGCCCTGGCCTACCTGGATCAAGTCGGCGCCCCTGTGGTGGTCAAGGCCGACGGCCTGGCCGCGGGCAAGGGCGTGGTGGTCGCCGATGAGTTGGATCAGGCGCGCGCCGCGGTCGATGCCATGCTCGGTCAGGGACAATTCGGTCACGCCGGACAGCGGGTGGTGATCGAGGAGAAACTGCTGGGCGAGGAGGTCAGTTTCATCGTCCTGGTCAGCGGCGAGCAGGTACTGCCACTGGCAACCTCACAGGATCATAAGGCACGCGACGAGGGCGATCGCGGCCCGAATACTGGGGGCATGGGCGCCTATTCACCGGCCCCCATCGTCACGCCCGAGCTCGAGCAGCGGATCATGCGCGAGGTGATCGAGCCGACGGTAGCGGGTCTGCGCGCCGAGGATCTGCCCTATGTCGGCTTTCTCTACGCCGGACTGATGATCGGCGAGGACGGCAGGCCGCGCGTGCTTGAGTATAACTGCCGGCTGGGCGATCCGGAGACGCAGCCGATCCTGATGCGGCTGGAGAGCGACCTGCTCGAGCTGTGCCTAGCCGCAACCGAAGGCCGGCTTGCCGAGGTCGAGGCACGCTGGCACGATCAGGCTGCGCTTGGGGTGGTGATGGCCGCCGGTGGTTATCCGGGCGACTATGCCAAAGGCCATCCGATCGAGGGTCTTGATACCGCAGGCAACGGTGGGCGCACGGTCGCGGTTTCAGAAACAGACGCAGAAGCAAGCTCGGGAACAACGCCGGGAGCAACCTTAGCCGAGACCAAGGTCTTCCACGCCGGTACCAAACGCGATGGCGAGCAGACGCTCACCAACGGCGGTCGCGTGCTCTGTGCTACCGCACTTGGCGCCGATGTCGGCGAGGCTGCTGCAAAGGCCTATGCGCTGGCCGAGCGAATCCAGTTCGAAGGCGCCTTCTATCGGCGCGATATCGGTCATCGTGCGCTCAAACGCGGGACAACACGCTGAGCGATCAGCGCGGCGAGCGGCTGCAGCTGCGGATACAGCGGTCCCAGCTCCTGCAGATAGCCCAGGGTGCGAGGTAGGTCGGCAAGATAGCCGCGCTTGCCATCGCGAACCGCCAAGCGCGCGAAGATACCGGCAGCCTTGAGATGGCGTTGAGCGCCCATCAGGTCGAACCAGCGCAGAAATCGAGGCTTGTCGACGGCTGCTAGCAGACCAGCGGCCTGCGCCTGCTCGGCAGAAAGGTCGACCCAGGCCAGCACACGCTCGCGCGGCCAATCGATGTAGCAATCCTTCAGCAGCGAGGCGAGATCATAGGTCAGCGGCCCTGACACCGCGTCTTGCAGGTCCAGAATGCCTGGATTGGCCGACTCGCTGAGCATCAGATTGCGGCTGTGGAAGTCTCGATGGACAGCGACGCGAGGTTGTTCCAGAGCAGTGCTGATCAGCTCGGCGTAGAGCTGCTCCAGCTGTTCTGCTTCAGGCTTAGTGAGCTCGAGCTGCAGCAGCGCTTCAAGCAGCCATTGTCTGAATAGATCGAGCTCGCGGCGCAAGAAGGCCTCATCGTAGATCGGCAGCTCGTCGCTCGGAAGCCCGAGCTGCAGCTTGATCAGTGCCGCAATCGCGTCGCCATACAGCGCGTCGGCCCGCAAAGGTGTCAGCGCGTTCAGGTAGGTTCGCGTCCCGAGATCGGAGACGACCAAGAAGCCGCGTTCATGATCCTCAGCCAACACCTCAGGGGCATTCAACCCCGCGCGACGAAACGCGCGCGCCAACCGGGCAAAGCGCGCGCTGTCCTCGTGCTCGGGCGGCGCGTCGACGGCAATCAGGCTGCGGTCCTGATCGCTGAAGCGCCAATAGCGGCGAAAGCTCGCATCCGCAGAGGCTGGCTCAAGCGACCCGATCCCCGCACCCAGTACCGTCGCAAGCCATTGCCCCAACAACACCCGTCGCTCGTTCGACACCGCACAACCCCGCTCATGAACTGCTTCATCAATCGCTACTGGACACCGCGAGCACGCGGGCTGACGCGAGCGCTCAATGCGTCCGAGTTTGCCGAGCCGCGGCGGATGTGCGACCTTACACTGATTTTGCCGACTGTGGCGCGAAACAGGCGCACCGGCGCGGTTCTTCCACTACTGCTTGCCGCGACAGCGACCGCCCATCGAACGCATGACCGCTTTGGACCGCAGACGAATCTTCGCCGTTGCCACCGCCCTCTTGCCCTGGGTGTTGATCGGGGCACCAGGCCAGCCCGTCGCCCAAACAGTCAATCAAGAGCCCGCTCAACAGCGAGCTTCTCAGCTGTCACAAGCGTCCATCGAAGACAGCAGCTCCGCGTCGCCAGCAGGGCCACCGCCAGCCTCACAGCTGCGCTCATCGCTGCTCGGGCCGACAACCGACACCGAGGCTCGCTCCCGAGCCAATACCGTGGAAGCGCCTGCAGCTGCACAGCCGCATCCGGCGCTTGAATCCACGCCCTCGACAGATCGCGAAACCCTGCTCCATCAGGGATTGGAATGGACCTACTGCGGACCACGGCCGACCCGACTCGGAGCGGTTCCAGTGACGCCGGAGCCAGCACCGGATACGCCGATTGAGATCGACACCGGCGCGGTCGCCTACCAGCGGGATACCGGCATCATAACGCTCAGCGGCGGTGTCGACGTCCGCCGCTCCCAGGAGCGGGTCGTCGCCGAAACCTTAACCTATGATCGCAACACCGGCGACATCAAGACCCAGGGTGCGACCCTGCTTGAGCGGCCGGGGCTGAGGATGATCGGCGATCGCGCCCTACTCAATCTGGAAACCGACCAAGGGCAGATGCAGAACGTCAGCTACCGGTTTTCACGAAGTGCCAATCTGCGCGGAACCGCCGATCTCGCCGAGCTGCTTAGCCCATCACGAACGCGCTACGAAGGGCTAGTCTATTCGACCTGTCCGCCAGGCAGTAACGCCTGGTCAATCAAGGCGTCAACGCTCAAGCTCGACCAAGACACGGGTATCGGGGTCGCGCGCGAGGCCCGCCTGCGCGGCCAGTTCTGGCGCTCCAACTGCGGCCCGTCCGAGCGCTGCACCCTCTCGCTGCCCGGCACCAACGCCCACCGCATCCGCGCCGGGGAGACCGGCTACGACAACCTCGTCGTCACCGGCGACTGGATCGA
>NZ_JBUDPI010000036.1:0-17822 GCF_054919635.1 Halochromatium sp.
TAGCTTCCTCGGACTGGCCGGCAACTGGGGTACCTTCCTGGTTGGTCGTCACGATACTCCGCTGAAGATCTCGACCGGCAAGCTGGATCAGTTCAGCGACACCATGGCTGACTACAACGGCACCGTCGGCTTTGACGATATCCGTGCCGACAACGTCATCGCCTACATCTCGCCGAGCTTCTCTGGCTTCTCCTTCATGGGTGCTGCGATCGCTGGTGGTGGCGCAACTGCCGGTGCTGGCGCCAACATCAACGAAGACTCGATCGCAGGTGCCTGGTCGCTGGCTGCAATCTACAACAACGGTCCTTTCTACGGGTCGGTCGCCTTCGAGTCGCTGGACAAGGACATGTTCATGAACTCGTCGACCAGCCTCGCTGGCAGCGCAGCTTGCATTAATCCGGACGGCACGCCGACTCTGAGCTGCGACTACATCGGTGATTCCTACGATAAGTGGCGCATCGGCCTTGGCCTCCTCGACTGGAACGGCTTCACCCTCACGGCCATCTACGAGCAGCAAGAGCACCTTCCCGATGGCCAGGTCCGCGAGGCTGTGACAACCATCAATGCGGATGGCACCGTGAGTGTTGGCAGCGCCAGCATGTTCGAGAGGCAGGATCTCTGGCAGGTCCAAGCCGCCTACGCCTTCGGCAACAACACCGTGAAGGCCATGTACGGCTCGGTTGACCGCAGCGACGTCGGTTTCCTCGGTAACACCCGTAACGAGACCATCTCCCTCCAGAACCTCAAGAACGATCTGGAAGGCGACCGTTACACCTGGGCGATCGGCTTCGACCACAACTTCAGCAAGCGGACCAAGGCCTATGTGCTCTACACCGCTGTTGACGATGATCTGAATGGCTCGCCAGAAGCCCCCGGTATCGAGTGGAGTGGCTTCTCCGCCGGTATGGTCCACAAGTTCTGATCTCGATCGGCTTGTGCTAAAAACGGGGCCTTCGGGCCCCGTTTTTTATTGGGTATCATGACCAGCTGGCCCAACCAGTCGTGATCCGATGTTGATCCATGGAATTCATCGCCCGTCACCCCGCGCTGATCCCCACCGAGACCTGCGAGGCCCTGGTCGCACTGTTCAAAGACGCGGACAAGCGCAAGGTCACTGCGCCCGGTCGCACGGGGGTGCACGTCGATAAGAAGCGCAAGGATTCAACCGACCTGCACTCGGCGAAGGTGCCGGAGAAACTGCGAGAGAAGTATGCGTCGCCGATCGAGGACTACTTCAAGTGCTTAGCAGATGCTCATCGTGCCTACACCGAGCGTTTTGCCGAGCTGCAATACCCTAAGACCTTCGAGCACGGCATTTACAGCTTCAACATCCAGCGCTACTACCCGGGCGGGCAGGCGTATCACGCCTGGCACTACGAGACCGCCCATCCCGAGGTCGCGCACCGAATTCTGGCTTGGATGACGTACCTCAATACCGTCGACTCTGGGGGAGAGACCGAGTTCTTGCATCAATCCCTCAAGGTCAAGCCCGAGCAAGGCCTCACGCTGATCTGGCCGGCAGGCTTCACCCACACCCATCGCGGCCTGCCGCATACCGAGGGGCTCAAGTACATCATCACCGGTTGGTTCGAGTACGCTCCCCGCGGTCGACGCGTCTGAGTGATCCGTGCGCCTGTTGCGCCGTCTTCTCAAGATCCTTGCGGCCTTAGCCGCCCTCCTGCTGCTCCTAGCGGCAACGACGATTGTCACGCTGCGTTGGGTTGATCCGCCGACCACGGCATTGATGATGCGCCATTGGCTCATTGCCGAGCAGCCCACAGCTGGCAAGCGGCGCCTTTACCACGAGTGGATTGCTGGTGACCTGATTCCGCCTGAAGTCAAGCTCGCGGTCATCGCTGCTGAAGACCAGCGTTTCCCAAGCCACGCCGGATTCGACCTGGTTGAACTGGGTAATGCGGTCGAGCATTGGCGTCAAGGCGGGGAGTTGCGTGGAGCCAGTACCCTGTCCCAGCAGACCGCGAAGAACCTCTTCCTCTGGCCCGGTAGCGATTGGCTGCGTAAGGCACTCGAAGCGCCGCTCACCTTGATGATCGAGCTGCTCTGGCCAAAAGAGCGCATCCTTGAGGTCTACCTGAACATCGCGCAATTCGGCCCTGATACGTACGGTGTTGGTGCAGCGAGCTGGCGCTTTTTCGATCGGCCGGTCTCCACGCTCGGGACCTCTGAGGCCGCTCTACTTGCCGCCGTGCTGCCGAATCCAAGAATCTATCGTCTCGACTCACCCTCGCTCAGGGTGCGTCGCAAGGCCGCCTGGATCCAACGCCAGATGCGTAACCTCGGCGGGCCGAGCTACCTCGAGCAGCTGTAGCGCGCTGATCCTGGCATGGAACTGGGGCTTCTTCGGACGGTAGCACCCAGTCTAAACGATCTAGGTCAGCGACTGATCTCGGCACTGGAGCCAATTGCGGGCTGCTGCGGCATCGCGGGCGATCTGTGCTTGTAGTGCCTCAAATGAGTCAAACCGTTGCTCGTCGCGCAATCGCAACAAGAACTCGACCTGCAGGTGGGCGCCGTAGAGATCACCAGCGAAGTCGAAGAGGTGCACCTCAAGCCGCTCATCGGTGCCTGCGACCGTCGGCCGGCGCCCGATATTCGCCACACCAGACCAAGACGTATCACTGACGCCATGCACCCGCACTGCATAGACACCGCGGAGCGGGCTGACTCTCCGGTGCAGATTGATATTGGCCGTCGGGAAACCGATGGTACGCCCGCGACGGTCGCCATGCCCGACTCGGCCACAGATCTGATAGCCGCGGCCCAACAGATGCCGGGCTTGCTCGAAATCGCCGGCGGCGAGCAGCTCACGAATACGGGTGCTGCTGATGCGTTGATCCTGGTGCTTGATGGTGCGCAGATTTGCGACCTGAAAGCTCTGCTCGGTCGGCAGCTCGGCGCCGATGCGCTCCAGCAGCGCATAGTCACCGGAGCGGTTATGGCCGAAACGGAAGTCATCGCCGACCAGTAAGAACCGCACCCCGAGCCCCTCGACTAGCACTCGCTGAATGAAGTCATGCGCCTGCATCTCGGCCAGTCGTGGACCGAATTCGAGCAGCAAGATGCGATCGATCTCGTCGTCAGCGATCGCAGCCACCTTCTCGCGGAAGCGCGTCAATCGAGCCGGAGCGACATCGGGCGCAAAATACTCCATTGGCTGCGGCTCGAAGGTGATCACGGTCGCTGGCAGCCCGAGCATCTCACCTTGTCTGAGTAACCGCTGAAACACCGCCCGATGGCCCAGATGGACGCCATCAAAATTGCCGATGGTCGCTACGCAGCCGCGATCCTGTTCGCGCAAATTATGCAAACCCCGAATCAGCCGCATGCCAATCAGTCCAGCGTTTTCATTAAGCAAGAAACTCGATTATAGGGGGCGTAGCGCTTCGCTGCGCAGCGAAGAGGCCTGATCGAGCCAACCCCGGAGTCGGCGCAGGAGGGATCATGTCGTCCACCCCAGGATATCGGTTGTTCGGGCCCGGCACTGGCCTCAGGCCACTGGATCCATCCGCAGCAGGTGCCGAGGCCGGATTCCGAAGGCCAGCGCCAGCAGCAGATAGCAGAGCCCCCCGATCAGGATCAGCCCGCTCAGGCGGATCAATCGCTCACTGAAGGCCCAGACCGTCCAAAAGGGTGTTGGCCCGCTCAGCAGCCAGAGCACTGCGCCCATCGTCAGGCTCGCCATCAAGCCCTTGGCAAGCAATTGCCACCAGCCCGGCAGGGGGCGATAGATACCCTGCCTCAATAGCCCGATAAACAACAGCAGCGCGTTCACGCTAGCAGCGATGATGGTGGCCAGCGCCAGTCCAGCATGGCCGAGCGGGAACATCAGGAGCAGGTTGAAGACGATGTTGGTCAACATCGCGACCACGGCGATCTTAACCGGCGTCTTCATGTCTTGACGGCTGTAGAAGCCCGGCGCCAACACCTTGATGCCCAGGAATGCCATGAGCCCGAGCGAATAGGCCATCAGGCTGCGCTCGGCCATTAGGACATCATAGGCGGTGAACTCGCCGGAATAGAACAGGGTTGCGATCATCGGCCCGGAGAGCACGAAGAGTCCAACTGCAGCCGGTAGACCAAGCAGCAGCACCCAGCGCAAGGCCCAGTCCAGCGTCTCCGAAAAGGCCTCAGGCGAGGCCGCCGCATGCTGGCGCGAGAGCTTGGGCAGGATCACGGTGCCGAGCGCGACACCCAGGATGCCGAGCGGGAACTCCATCAGCCGATCCGAGTAGTACAGCCAGGAGATGCTGCCGGTGGCCAGAAAGGAGGCGAGCAGGGTGTCGATCAGCAGGCTGATCTGGGTGACCGAGACGCCGAACAGCGCCGGGATCATCAGCCGCACGATGCGTCGCACGCCCTCGTCGCGCGGGCTGAATCTGGGTCTGGGTAAGAGCCTCAGCTGATGTAGGAAAGGCAGCTGGAACAGCAGCTGCACGACACCGGCGATCAGCACGCCCCAGGCTAGCGCCATGATCGGGCGCTCCATCTGCGGCGCCAGCCAGATCGCGCAGCTAATCAGTGACAGGTTGAGCAGCACCGGCGTGAAGGCCGGCACGCCGAAGCGATCGTAGGTATTGAGGATGCCGCCTGCCAGCGCGGTTAATGAGATGAACAGCAGGTACGGAAAGGTCAGCCGCAGCATGTCGCTGGCCAGCAGCTGCTTGTCCGGATCGCTGGCGAAGCCAGGCGCGAAGATCAGCACCAGGACCGGCGCGCTGAGCACTCCGAGCGCGGTGATCACGAACAGGATGGCGCCCAGGGTACCGGCGACATCGTCGATAAAGCGCTTCAGTGCCGGGAAGCCGCGCTGCGTCTTGTACTCGTTGAGCACTGGCACAAAGGCCATCGAAAAAGCCCCTTCCGCGAACAGCCGGCGCATAAAGTTCGGGATCTTGAAGGCAACGAAGAAGGCATCGGTGCCGGCATCGGCGCCAAACAGGCGCGCGACGATCAGGTCCCGGACGAAGCCGAGGACGCGCGAGAGCAGGGTATTGCTGCCGACCTTGGCGATCGACGCAGCTAGCGATGCCATGGGTGCTGCCTCTGAGGATGCGCAGGCGCGCGATAAGTTGGCCAAAGAGGCGCGATTATAGGGGATGCCGCGGGCGGTGCTGTCGGTGCTGCTGCGCAGACCCCGCGCGGGCCGCGATCACCACGCGCCAAGCCAATAATGCCGTCGCGGCCGGTGTCATGGTCCTGATCCCTCTGGCCTGTGATTGATCCTGGGTTGGCCTGGCTTGTCGCGCCAGTCGTCGCTTGGTATTGACAACGGCGCCAGTTGCGAGTAATCATAGCCGGCTAGGCGTGTGAACGCCACCGAACAATTTGATCCGCCAAGCTTAGGAGATCACCCTTGGCCAATACCGTACAAGCACGCAAGCGTGCCCGCCAGGCAGAAAAGCATCGCCAGCGCAATGCCGCTCAGCGCAGTACCTTGCGCACCGCGATGAAGAAGGTTCTCAAGGCTGCTGCCGCTGGCAACCATGCCACTGCGGCCGACGCCTATCAGAAGGCTGTTCCTGTGATCGACCGCGCTGCCGGCAAGGGCCTGATCCATGCCAATAAGGCAGCCCGTCACAAATCGCGGCTCAATGCCCGCGTCAAGGCGCTGACCTGATTCACCGCGGTAACCTGTTCGCTGACCGACCCTCGCCAGCGACAGGTGAGGTCTTCGATGAGCTACTACGTTGTCGAAACCTCCGGATCGAGCGCATCACAAGCAGCGATGCGCCAGATACCGTTCTCTACGACCAAGCACAGGACGAATGGGTCCTGCTGCTAAGCGGTGAAGCTCGGCTCGAGATTGCCGGTGAGGCGATCTCGCTGAGCAGCGGCGACTACCTCTTTATTCCCGCGTATACGCCGCATCGCCTGTTGCAGACCTCAGCCGAGCCGGGCTGCACCTGGCTGGCGATTCACCTCGACCGCGAGGCCTGACGTGCCCCATCTGTTCGTCGCTGTGACCGCGCATGGCTACGGCCATCTGGCGCAGGTTGCGCCGGTCGTCAGTGAGCTGAAGCGCCGACTCCCCGACCTTGAGGTCAGCCTGCAGGGCAATATTGCCCCGGCCTTCGCCAAGGCCCGGCTGCCGGAAGGCTACCGCCATATTCAATCCGCGGCCGACGTGCCGCTACCGATGGACGGTCCACTGACGACGCGCTGGGCCGATGGGCTTGCCGACTATCTGGCCTTCGATCTGGACTATGCTGCGCAACAGACGCAGCAGCGTCAGCTGTTCGAGCAATTACGGCCTGATCTCGTGCTGGCCGATATCCCCTGGCTGCCCCTGGATGTGGCGCGCTCGATGGGCATTCCTTGCGCTGGACTCTGCTCACTGAGCTGGTACGACATCCTCGTTGAGAGTCCCGTGGGTCACCAGCTACCTGCGGCTTTGGCGCAGCGGATGCAGCGTGCCTATACCGGTGCTGAGCTGTTCTTGCGACCCGCGCCATCGATGCCGATGCGCTGGCTACCGAACGGGCGCGACATCGGACCGATCGCGCAGCCGCGCCGGCGCGATCCGCAGCGCTTGCGTGAGCGCGTCGCGCGTCCTGCCTCTGAGCGACTGGTCTTGATGCAGTTCGGTGGAACCGGTCGCCTATCGCTGGGTGGTGCTCCACGGCTGATGGACGGCGTGCACCTGCTGAGTCCGGATGCCGACGCTGATCGTGGGCGCGATGACCTGGCTCTGATTGCTGCTGAAGGCAACAGCGTGCTGGAGGCGCTGGCGAGCTGTGATGCACTGATCACCAAGCCTGGCTACGGCACCTTCGCTGAGGCGGCCTGCTGCGGTATCCCGGTGTTGTCAGTTGAGCGCAAGGACTGGCCAGAGAGCCGCTACCTGGTCGACTGGCTAGCCGATCAGGTCCCCATGCGCGAAATTAGTGCAAGCGACCTCGCTGCCGGCGAGATCCGCGAGTCCTTGGCTGCGGTGCTTGCCGAAGGCATTGTTGATCCTGTCGCCCCGACTGGGGTTGCTGAAGCCGCCGACCTCCTCATCGACGTTCTCCGCTAGAGGGTCCAGGTTCCACCGGTCGGTGGCTGGATTGAGCTCAGCCGACGCCCAGCTGACGAACAGCTGACGCCCAGGCGTAAGGGATCGCTCTTGTGCTCGCAGCGAGCTCGCCAAGGCGCTTGGCGTGTCCAAGCTAACCGCTAAGAGATGGGCCTTGTGCTCGCAGTCCTTCGACGCTGCAGATTCAAGCTGGCCCCGATATCTCCCCATCGGCCCCGGTCGCGACCCAACAGCCGTGAAAGCCAGGCGGAACCGCGTGAGGCAGCTCGATCGTCGCTTGGATGGCCAGATCCGCCGCGCGCAGCACCAGCAGGTCAGAGCGCTGCTCGGTGCCGCGATAGACCAGGCTCAGCAGCCAGTCCTCCTGGTCCGGTCGCGTGGCGGTTGGAATGGGCTCGCCGGGTAGATCGGTGCCAAGATCTTGCTGGATCAGCTCTCCAGACCGCGTATCGAAACGCTGCACCGCGCTGAAGAACGGGAGTCGGCGGCCCGCTGGCGTGCCAATACCATAGATCTGCTGCCGTTCGGCGCCGAGTCGGCCCGGGCTGACGGTTGGCAGCTCGAATCCAACCTCTTCGCTGCAGGGACGGAGCGAGCAACGATTGGCTGCGGGATCGATCTGAAGCCGTTCCAGTTGCGGCAGCCCATCGGTCTGCTCGACCTCACGAAAAAAGCCCTCGACATCACTCAGGGCCGGAAAGCTTGGATAACGGATCACGCGCAGATCGAGGCCGCCGTCGTCGCGATCGCTGGCTGTAGCGATGTGGAAGACGAAGCCTGGCACCGCATCGATCAGCTGCGTTGGTCCGCCCTCTCGCGGTATGAGCAAGGCCTGCATCGGCCGCTCTGTATTGAGCTTCAGCGACGACGCCGGACTCTTGAGCCCAAGCAGTGCGCGCGGGATATCGAAATCGGCAAACGGCAGCAGCACGCAGATCCAACGCGCAGTGATGGCGATGTCGTGCACGAAGCTGAAGCGATCAAGCTGATGGACCTCGGGGGTCGCCATCACCCCTTGGGCATCGACCCGATACAGCAGCAGCCGACTCGGATGCCCAAGCACCAGCCCAAAGTTGATCAACTCGCCGGACTCGGCATCGAGCTGCGGATGGGCTGAAAAAGGCAGCAGTGGCGTGCTCCAGCGCGAGAGCGGATCGAACCGATTACGCAGCTGGCCGCCGAAGTCCTCTTCGCCCACGGTCCTCAGCGTTACTGGGTCTAGCCGATGCGGCGCGCCGCCCTCCCAGAGCGCGAGCAGACGCTTCCCATGCCAGATGACGTTGGTATTGGCGGCATTCTTGAAGCGCAGTCGCAGCGCGTTCGACCAAAGCCCGCCTGGCTTTTGCGTTCCAAAGCCACGCCAGAGCATGCGCCCAGCGGCCTCCTCTGCGCAAAACGCCTGAGTGCGAACGAAGCGATTGGTATAGCGCACCCGTCCTTGCTTGAATTCAAGGCGACAGACATGGCCATCGCCATCAAACGCATGGCCATAGGGCACACCGCCGCGCTCGAAGCGTCCCGGCCCGTTGCGATAGAGTACGCCGTTCAAAGCGGACGGGAGCCTGCCCGAGACGCTCAGCTCAACATCGGTATACTCGTGCTCCACTGGCGTTATTGCCTCTGCCAGTATCTTCAGCATCTCAGCGCGATGGATGGTCATGCGGGATCTCGAGTTCTTGAAAACAGGGCGAGCACAGCGGGCTATCCAGCGGCTGTCACAGGTTGCACTCTGGGGCTGCGTGTTGGTCGTCGCCTATCTGGCCTTTCTGCCTAGCGCCGAACCGATCGGCGCCTCCTGGGATAAGGCCAATCACCTGTTGGCCTTCGCGGTGATGGCTTGGCTGGCTGATCTCGGCTGGCCCGCGAAGCAGCAAGCCCCGTTGCGTTGGGGCCTGCTGCTCGGCTACGGCTTGCTGATGGAGGCCGTGCAGCACTTCCTTCCACTGCGGCATTTTTCGCTGCTTGATTGGGTCGCCGACGGCTTGGGTATCCTGATCTACCTTGGCCTAAAAGCCAGCTGGCAACACTATCAGGGCTCGAGCACACTGATACACTGAGCGGCTCAGGGTATGCGGTCACCCCGGCGGCTGATCGCGATCGCGCCCCCAGAGGCTCCTTTCGCGCAGGCAGCTTGTAACAGGACAAGCGCTTATCCAGCCTCCATCGTCTCAACCCGCTGGAATCCCCGCGGCAACAAGGCGCCACGCCGACCGCGCTCGGCCTGATAACGCGCAAGGTCCGCCGGTTTCAGTGTGAGCTGGCGCTTGCCACAGTGGATGCTCAGGCTCGCTCCGGTTGGCAAGGTGCAGACTGCGGCGACCACTTCCTCTCGTGACTTGACCCGGGCACTGGGGATGCCGATCAGCTTGTTGCCCTTGCCGCGCGTGAGCTCAGGCAGCTCCGCCGCCGGGAAGACCAAGAGATGACCGGCGGTGGTGGCGACCGCGACCAGCACATCCTGTCCGCTGGAGACCGGCACGGGTGCCAGGACCTGAGCGTCCTCGGGCAGGGTCAGTACCGCCTTGCCGCTGCGTGGCTTGGCGATCAGGGCCTCCAATGCGCAGATGAACCCATAGCCTGCATCCGATGCCAGCACCAGGCGTTGCGTTGGGTCGCCACCGAGCACCTGGATGAAGCTCGCGCCCTTGGGTGGGTCAAGGCGACCGGTTAGCGGCTCACCCTGGCCCCGCGCCGATGGCAGCGAGTGCGCCGGCAGGGAATAGCTGCGCCCCGTGCTGTCCAGGAAGACCGCGGGCTGATTGCTGCGCAGCCGAGCGGCAGACAAGAACCGATCCCCAGCCTTATACGACAGGCTGGTCCCGTCGATCTCGTGTCCCTTCGCTTGGCGCACCCACCCCTTCTCCGAGAGCACGACCGTGACCGGCTCGCTTGGGGCCAGCTCGGTGTCGTTCAGTGCTGCCGCCAGGGGCCGCTCGGTCAGCGGAGAGCGGCGCTCATCACCGTGCTGCTTGGCGTCCTGGCCGATCTCGTCGATGATCAGGTCACGCAGTTTGGTCTCGTTGCCCAGGATCGCTTGAATCTCATCGCGCTCTTTGCTCAATGCGTCCTGCTCGGCGCGGATCTTCATCTCCTCGAGCCGCGCCAACTGCCGCAGCCTGGTATTGAGCACGTACTCGGCTTGGACCTCTGAGAGACCAAAGCGCGCCATCAGCACCGGCTTTGGCTCGTCCTCGGTGCGGATGATGCGGATCACCTCGTCGATGTTCAGAAACGCGATCAGCAAACCGTCCAACAGATGCAGCCGCTCGAGCACCTTGTTGAGCCGATGCTGGAGTCGGCGCCGGACGGTGCTGCGCCGATAGGTCAGCCACTCGGACAGGATCTCGCGCAGGCTCATGACCTTGGGGCGGCCATTGAGCGCGATCAGGTTCATATTGACCCGATAGCCGCGCTCGAGATCGGTGGTCGCGAACAGATGTGACATCAGCCGTGCGACATCGATGCGGCTTGAGCGCGGCACCAGCACCAATCGGGTTGGGCACTCATGATCGGATTCGTCACGCAGGTCCTCGAGCATCGGTAGCTTCTTTGCCTGCATCTGGGCCGCGATCTGCTCCATGATGCGGCTACCGGAGACCTGATAGGGCAGAGCGGTGATGACGATGTCGCCCTGCTCCAGCTCATAGCAGGCGCGTTGCTTCACGGAGCCCTGGCCGGTCTCATACATCCGCCGCAGCTCAGCCGCGGGCGTGATGATCTCGGCAGCGGTCGGGAAGTCCGGCCCGGGGATGTGCCGCATCAGGGCATCGAGCTCCGCATTCGGATGCTTGAGCAGGTGGATGCAGGCCTTGGAGACCTCGCGCAGGTTGTGCGACGGGATATCGGTGGCCATGCCGACGGCGATACCACTGGCGCCATTGAGCAGCAGGTTGGGCAGCCGGGCCGGCAGCGTCTTCGGCTCGTCCAGGGTGCCATCGAAGTTCGGCTGCCAGTCGACCGTGCCCTGTGCGACCTCTGCCAACAACACATCGGCGTAGGGCGTCAGGCGCGATTCGGTGTAGCGCATCGCCGCGAACGACTTGGGATCATCGGGCGAGCCCCAGTTGCCCTGGCCATCGATCAGCGGATAACGATAGCTGAACGACTGTGCCATCAAGACCATCGCCTCGTAACAGGCGCTGTCGCCATGCGGATGGAACTTACCGAGCACGTCGCCGACGGTGCGGGCTGATTTCTTGAACTTGGCTGTCGCCGTGAGCCCAAGATCCGACATCGCATAGAGGATGCGCCGCTGCACCGGCTTGAGCCCATCGCCGATGTGCGGCAAGGCCCGATCCAGGATCACATACATCGAGTAATCCAGGTAGGCCTTCTCGCTGAACAGATGCAGCGGTAGGCGCTCGAGGCCTTCGGGACTGTAGATGGGGTTGTCGCTCATGCAGTGGCGGTCGGCAAGTCGAGATGACAGCAATCAATCATGCAGCGGCCTAGCCCGGCCCTCGCTCGACAGGCTCTCGCTCGGCAGCAACGCAGTAAAACCAGAAGCGCCGCCGTTGACGAAGCAATGGCGGCGCCTCGGGGAAGACCCAGGACGCTAGGCCCAGGGTCCTGGGGCCCGGGGGCAATAGGGATCAGTGCGCGATGGTCGCGACACCATGGCCAAGCGAGGCACTGACAATCATGGCCATGAAGCTCAGCACGACCCAGGTCAAGGCGCCTGCAATCAGGTCATCGGCGATGATGCCGACTCCGCCGCGGAAGCGGTCCTGCGCCCAGCTCACCGGCCAGGGCTTATAGATATCGAACAGACGAAACAGCAGGAAGCCCATCAGAATCCAGGCCAGGCTCACCACCGGTGCTGCGGCCATCGCAACCAGGAAGCCGACGACCTCGTCCCAGACAATGGCTGCCGGGTCATCCTCACCGATCTCAGCGGCGACCTTGCCGCAGGCCCAGACGCCGACCGCGATCAGTGCCGCAAGGGCGAGCAGATAGACCAGGCCCGGGAGGTTGGCGAGGACCAGGTAGATCGGGATCGCGACCAGGGTGCCCATGGTGCCCGGAGCCATGGGCGAGAGGCCCGCACCAAAGCCATAGGCGATCAGATGGTCGGGGCGGCTCGGCTGGAATAAGGGCGTGAGCTCAGCATCGGACGTTGGGGATGTGCTCATTGGATTGTCTCCTCAAGAAGGTTGAATGCAAAAAATTAAGAAACTGTGCGAAAGCTGATCGGCTGTCTCTTCCAGATTATCCGGTCCGTACCGCCGATCAGGGTGCAAAATGGTCGTAGCCAAGGCGGTGACTGTGCCAGGGATGGCCATCGGCGGTCATCCAGCGCAGTCCCGGGCGTGATTCGATCTCGCCGATCTGTGTTAGAGGACAGCCAGCGGCAGCCGCGAGCACCTTCAGCTCACCGATGTGCGTTGCCGGCATGGTGAAGCAGAGCTCATAGTCGTCACCAGCGGTCAGTGGCAGCGCCCAGTCCTGTTGTGCGGCCACCTCGCCAGCGACCTGATCAGCAAGCGGCAGCCGGTCGAGCTCGATACGGGCACCGCAGCCCGATGCGGCGAGGATGTGGCCCAGGTCCGAGGCCAGTCCGTCGGAGAGGTCGATGGCCGCGGTTGCGACCCCACGCAAGACCTCGCCGAGTGCCACCCGTGGCGTTGGGCGCTCGAGGCGTTGGCGCAGATAGTCACCGAGTGGCTCGCCGCGCTGCAGATGGCGCAGCGCGAGTCCGGCGTCGCCCAAGGCACCGCTAACGCAGACCAGGTCCCCGGGCTGTGCGCCGGTGCGGTGCAGCGCATGGCCCTTGGGCACGAGCCCGTGCACCTGGACGGAAATCGTGAGTGGTCCGCGGGTCAGGTCACCGCCGATGAGACGGACCTCTTCGTGACAGGCCAGCTCAGCAAAGCCGCGCGCGAAGGCGGCGAGCCAAGACTCGTCCGGCTCGGGCAAGGTCAGCGCCAAGGTCGCCCAGGCCGGCTCGGCGCCAACCGCCGCGAGGTCGCTCAGACCGACCGCGAGCGCCTTGTAACCCAGACCTTCGGGGTCGGTCTCGGCCAAGAAATGAACGCCGGCGACCAGGGTGTCGATGCTCAGGGCCAGCTCGCGATCGGACGGTACCTGCAGCAGGGCACAGTCGTCGCCGACATCGAGCAACACATCGTCGCGCGCCGCCCCGAGGCCAGTCAGATGACGCTGGATGAGATCGAATTCAGACATCGCGATGGTGCTCGTGAGATGCGCTCTGTACCCTAGGCTTGTGTCTTGCGCGACAGCTCGTCCGTCCTCGCTGTGCGTGCGACCCGATCCAACACTGCGTTGACGTAGCGGTGACCTTGTTCGGCGCCGAAGGCCTTGGCCAGCTCGACCGACTCGTTGATGACCACCCGCACGGGCAATTCGAGACTGAACAGCAGCTCATAGGTGCCGATGCGCAGGATGCTGCGCTCGACCGGGTCCAGACTCTGTAACGAGCGATCCAGATTGCCGCGTAGCGCATCATCGATCTCGTCGGCCTTCTCCGGCACCCCGCGCAGCAGGTTGCTGAACAGCTGATGGTCGTAGGGGCGGGCCTTTGCCGGCGTCATGGCGGGCTTTTCGGGCTGCCCGTTGGCCGCCTCCGTTCGTCCCTCCTGGCGCTCTTCGGCCATGCCCTCGGCGATCGCCTCCATCCAAGC
This sequence comes from Halochromatium sp., assembly GCF_054919635.1. Lineage (NCBI taxonomy): Bacteria > Pseudomonadati > Pseudomonadota > Gammaproteobacteria > Chromatiales > Chromatiaceae > Halochromatium > Halochromatium sp. The sequence continues at coordinate 13,678 of NZ_JBUDPI010000036.1, forward strand.
GGGATCATCGAAGAAGTGGCCCGCGATCTCCACCGGCGATTGACCGCTGACCTGCCATTGATACAAGGCGAGCACAGCATAGCGTCGGGCCTCGCTACGGCGTCCGGCCATGTCAGGCGAGCCCGCGGAGCAGGTCGACCATCTCAATGGCAGAGAGCGCGGCCTCGGCGCCCTTGTTACCGGCCTTGGTGCCGGCGCGCTCGATGGCCTGCTCGATGGTATCGACCGTCAGCACGCCGAAGGTGACCGGCAATCCGTGCTTCAGGCTGACCTGAGCCATGCCTTTGACGCACTCATTGGCGACGAACTCGAAGTGCGGTGTGCCACCGCGAATCACAGCCCCGAGGGCGATGATTGCGTCGTAATCACCCTTGGCCGCGATGCGCTCGATGACCACTGGCATCTCGAAGGCGCCTGGCACGCGCACGATGCTGAGATCGGAGTCCTCGGCGCCGTGGCGCTTGAGGGCATCGATCGCCCCCTTTTCCAGGCTTTCGACGATGAAGCTGTTCCAGCGCGAGACCACCAAGCAGTATCGCGCGTTGCCGGCGCGCAGCGCGCCTTCGTAGGTCTTGATCATCTTGAGGTTCTCGAAAAAACGCTAGCCACCGAGGTACTCGACGACCTCGAGGTCGAATCCGGAGATGCCGTGCATGGCCTTTGGGGCACTCATGACGCGCATCTTATGTACGCCAACATCGGCGAGGATCTGGGCGCCGATCCCATAGGTCCGAAGCTCGTTGCGTGTGCTTGTGAGAGGGGCCGGGGCAACCCCGGGGTCGTCTGGCTCGGCGATGACCGCCAGCTTGGCCAGCACATCCTCACCCTGATCGCGATTGCGCAGCACCACGATGACGCCCTCGCCGGCCTCGGCGATCTTGCGCATCACGTCATTGAGCGGCCAGCCACAGGCCGGGTGCTGGACGCCGAAGAGGTCACAGAGCGTATTCTGCAAGTGCACCCGCACCAGTGTCGGTCGACCAGCATCGATCTCGCCCATCACCAGCGCAAGATGGATGTCGTTGTCGATGGTATCCCGATAGGCAGTGACCTCGAAGGTGCCGACTGGCGTCGGCAAGCGTCCCCGCGCCTCGCGGATGACGGCCTTCTCGTTGGCGACGCGATAGTGAATCAGGTCGGCGATGGTGCCGATCTTCAGCCCATGTCTGTCGGCGAATGCCTCCAGGTCGGGCCGCCGTGCCATGGTGCCGTCCTCGTTCAGGATCTCGACGATGACCGCGGCCGGCTCAAAGCCAGCGAGGCGGGCGAGATCGCAGCCGGCCTCGGTATGCCCGGCACGCACCAGCACCCCCCCAGGCTGTGCCATGAGCGGGAACACATGGCCGGGCTGAACCAGGTCGGTCGGCTTGGCGTCGGCGGCAACCGCTGCCGCAACGGTGCGGGCGCGATCGGCCGCCGAGATCCCGGTCGTCACCCCACGCGCGGCCTCCACCGATACCGTGAACGCAGTCGAATGCGGGGCATTGTTGGCGTTGACCATCAAGGGTAGCCGCAGCCGCTCGCAGCGCTCTTTGGTCAGTGTCAGGCAGATCAGTCCACGACCATACTTGGCCATGAAGTTGATCGCCTCCGGCGTCACGCTATCGGCAGCGAGCAGCAGATCGCCCTCGTTCTCGCGATCCTCATCGTCCATGATCACCACCATGCGCCCGGCACGGATCTCCTCGATGATCTCTTCGGTGGTGTTGAGCGGCATGGCAAGAGGACTTCTGGGCGGGCAGGGCGAAAGAAAGCCGACTAGCATAACGCAGCGCAGGTCAAGCGTCACTCGGTGCGGCCGGTTTGCGCTGCGCTACGGATGTTAAACTGGCGATTAACGACGACGCTTCAACAGAGTCCCCCGAATATGCCTCATCAGAGTCCTCTCACCGCCCCCTCTCGCCTGAGCCCGCAGACCCATCAACGCGGCTTGGATAAGGTCGCTCGCATCCCGGTCAAGGTCGAGCGGCTCGATGAGGTGCCGCGCAAGCCGGCCTGGATTCGCGCCAAGGCGCCAACCGGCCCGGGTGTCGCGCGGATCAAGCGCCTGCTGCGCGAGAACCGACTCGCGACCGTCTGTGAAGAGGCGCAGTGTCCGAACCTGGGCGAGTGCTTCAATCATGGCACCGCAACCTTCATGATCCTCGGTGACGTCTGCACCCGTCGCTGTCCATTCTGCGATGTGGCGCACGGCCGTCCGCAGCCAATCGACGAGACTGAGCCTGAGCTGCTGGCCGAGTCGATCGAGCGCATGGGGCTTGGCTATGTCGTGATCACCTCCGTGGATCGCGACGACCTCCGCGATGGGGGAGCCGGTCATTTCGCGGCCTGTCTGCGTGCGGTCCGAGCACGCTGTCCGGAGACCAAGCTCGAGGTCTTGGTGCCGGACTTCCGTGGTCGTGAGGAGCAGGCCTTGGCCGCGTTCAACGGTGACGCGACGCCGGATGTGTTCAATCACAACCTCGAGACCGTGCCAGCGCTCTATCGCGAAGCGCGCCCGGGCGCAGATTATGCAGGCTCGCTTTCGCTGCTAGAGCGCTTCAAGGCACTGCATCCGCAGGTGCCGACCAAGTCTGGGCTGATGCTCGGTCTTGGCGAGACCTCGGAGCAGGTGTTGGCGGTGATGAGCGATCTGCGTGCGCATGGCTGCGACATGCTGACGCTGGGGCAGTATTTGCAGCCGAGCAGGGATCATCTGCCGGTGCGTCGCTACTGGGAGCCGGCCGAATTCGACATGCTGCGAGAAGCCGGCGAGCGCATGGGCTTCACCAACGTTGCCAGTGGCCCGATGGTGCGCTCGTCGTATCACGCCGATCAGCAGGCGATGGGGGCAGCCCGCCACGACTGATCCCGCCACGAGTGGTCAGGTTATCGATGGATCTGGTGAGTATCGGGGATTGGAGGTAGCGATTGCCGATCTTGATGCTGTTCGAGCTCGCGCTTGCCTTCTTGTTGTTCATGGCGATGATCCGCGTGATCCATGGTCTGAATCGCTATGCTGCCGAGCGCTACGGCTATGAGCCCTTCGCGTCCCCGAATGCCGCGTTGATGTGCATACCCAGCGTGCTGCTGCTGACGAGCTTATCGACGTTGCCCTCGCTGGCGACGCTTGGCCCGGCTGAGCCGCTGCTGGTGCTGAAGCTCGTCGTCTGGCTCTTATCCTTGGGAGCGATGTTCCTCTTGATCCGCTGGCGGACAACGCTCTGGATCGCGGGCATCGCGGCACCGATCCTCGCCATCGCGGCACCCGTGGTCTTGTTGACCGTCCTGTTTCAGCGCCTGTCGCGCTGATTGGCCCGGAATTCGAGGCGATGTCCAAGCCTACGCGAGAAGTTGTTCACAGGTTTCGATGCGCGCCCGTAGGCAACGATCAGCATGATCCTCGCGTCTTGCCATGCTCGCTCATGATGGACCAAGTCCATGGTTATGCGAGAAAAAATGACATAGCGCAATCTTTGCCCGATGTAACGCAGGCTTCAGTAAGTCAAAGACTTAGCACGAGCATCGCCAATATATCCACGGACTTATCCACAGCTGTTGTGGATGACGTCTGAAACACCAAGCAGGAAAAGTACTTGCGGCCGGTTCTGGCATCCACCGCGAGCTTTGCGATGCAAGTTGCGATTCCGTCTTCGCGCGCGCATCGCCCGCTTGCGACCCTAATACGCTCGGATGGAGGCAGTTATGTTCACCGGTATCATTGAGGCGGTTGGTCGCGTCGAGGCGCTCGAGGATCGCGGAGGTGACCAGCGCATCCGGATCGACGCGGGTGTGCTCGACCTGAGTCAGGTCTCGATTGGCGATAGCATCTCCGTCAATGGTGTCTGCCTGACTGCAGTCGAGCTGACGGCGCGTGGATTCGCTGCCGATATCTCACGCGAGAGCCTGTCGCTCACGACCCTGGGCAAGCTCAAGACCGGCGCCCGCGTCAATCTGGAGCAAGCGCTGCGTCTATCGACCCCGCTCGGCGGGCATCTGGTCAGCGGCCACGTCGATGGCATCGGCACCTTGCTCGAGGTCGGCGAGGATGGCCGCTCTTGGCGCCTGCAGATCCATGCCCCTGGCGAGCTCGCCCGCTATATCGCGACCAAGGGCTCGATCTGCGTCGATGGCACCAGCCTGACGGTGAACAAGGTCAAGGGTGC